>JAJCYK010000237.1 GCA_029262935.1 Cytophagales bacterium
ATTTGTCGGAACCTTCAATATAGCCCAACACATTTTCAGTGGTAAACTCCTCGTCCACTTTGTTGGCCACTACATTAATTTTTCCAGGCTTAATTTTTGACAAAGCGTTTTTCTTTGAGGTAGCGCTCATAGCTTCCTTCAATTGATCAGGGGTGGTGGAAAGTAAATCCGCTACAAGTTCAGGATGTCCAAAGAACATTAAGATTTCTCCGCTAGTACTGGGCTTCTGGCCAATTTCGCTTTGGGAAAAATAGTGACCGTAATCTGTTAAATATTGCTGAAAAGATGCTTTACTGTCTTGATTTATTATAAAGTAACTGTCAGCTCCCTGATCTCGTGCTATTTTTATTTTTCTTGCTCGATCGTCTCGTGAATCTGTATAAAAGGCCACCATTCTTCCTTTTACATTTATACCTTGATAATCTTTAAGTTCTCCTTTACCCAAGAATCGGAGTTCCAGTTCTTTTTCCTCTTTTACATTAGCATCGCCATAAAACAAGAGGTCTTCCATATGAACAAACTTGTTTTCAGAGTTACTTAAATAAACCTCCTTATAGTAACTTTTATAAAGTGAAAACCCTTGCTGATATGTTTTCAGTGAAGCACCAGGCACTACAGCTTGGAGGTTGTTGGATCTAAAATGTTCTTGAATAAAAGTTGCGGCCATTTTTTGACCTCTAGTGCCCGTTTCTCTACCCTCTAATGCATCTGATGCTAATATTTCTAAATAGCTTTTCAAATCAGCTTCGCTAATTGTATTAGCAAATTGAACGGCAATTGCATCTTTTACTGGTGGAATCCGATTATCGACTGTCTCAGAAAGCTGTGAAAAGAGGGTATTATTGCAGGTAATTAACAGTAACGCCAGAAACCAATAGTATTTTGTAGCTTTTGTCATTTTTCTAAAATTTAAGGTTGGCAATTTACCCAAAAACAATCTTTCGTCAAATCTTATTGTAGGAATGGCAATTGCATATATATTTTAACACTCCCGAACATTATATGCTAATTATATTTTACATTTGTACAGATTTTTTGGTGGTCAATCATAGATAATTTATGAATATCGAAATTAATAATGAGCATCCTTTTCACCAGCGACACAATGGTCCCAGTGATCGAGAAGTGGCTCATATGCTACAAACCATTGGTGCAGGTTCTATAGATCAATTAATAGATCAAACTGTACCTTCTAAAATTAGACTACAGCACAACTTAAATATTCCCCAAGCACTGTCAGAGCCAGAGTTTTTAAAGAGTTTTGGTCAGTTGGCCAAAAAGAACAAACTGTTCAAGTCCTTTATTGGGTTGGGTTACTACAACTGTCATGTTCCTACTGTTATTCAAAGGAACATTCTTGAAAATCCTGGTTGGTATACGGCATATACACCCTATCAGGCAGAAATTGCTCAAGGTCGTTTGGAGGCTTTGATAAATTTTCAAACCATGGTGTCGGATTTGACCGCGATGGAGATAGCCAATGCCTCTTTGCTGGATGAAGGCACGGCCGCTGCAGAAGCGATGTGTATGTTTTTTGGCTCCAGGAAAAGAGAAAAAAAAGAGCAATCCAAGTTTTACGTACACGATAAGATATTTCCTCAAACGTTAGATATTCTTAAAACCAGAGCCAATCCTTTTGGCATTGAATTAGTACTGGGAGCTTTGGAGGATTTTGAAAATGGACCAGAGGATTACTTCGGCTTGTTTATCCAATATCCTGATATCGAGGGCGGGGTGGATGACCATCAAGAGCTCATCTCTTTAGCACATGAACACGGAGTCATGACGGTGGTAGCGGCAGATTTACTAAGCTTAACTCTTCTGAAACCTCCTGGAGAAATGGGGGCGGATGTAGTGGTTGGAACTACACAAAGATTTGGCGTACCTATGGGATACGGGGGCCCACATGCCGCTTACTTTGCTTGCAAAGAATCTTTTAAAAGGCAAATACCAGGACGAATTATTGGGGTCTCCCAAGATAACCAAGGAAACAAGGCATATCGTATGGCCTTACAAACGCGCGAGCAGCACATTCGTAGGGAGAAGGCAACATCTAACATTTGCACAGCTCAAGTGTTGCTAGCCGTTATGGCAGGTATGTACGGAGTATACCACGGCCCACAGGGAATTAAGGATATTGCCATTAGAGTGCACGGGTTGACCCGTGTGGTGGCTCGTGGTTTGGGCCAACTAGGATTTAAATTGGCGAGCCCAAACTACTTTGATACCATCACAATCCAGATACCTACTAGTTCCATACTGGAAAGCATAAAGGTACTGGCGTTGTTAAATGAATGTAATTTCCGCTATGATGGTGATGTATCAATTGGAATCGCATTGGATGAAACTACTACAACCAAAGAAGTACAGCTGATCCTGGACATTTTCTCTAAAGCTACCCAACAAGACGACCTGATATTAGATGACCTGTCTCAAGATTTGGAATTGGATTGGCCTTCAAATTTAGTAAGAGAAAGCCAATTTATGACTCACCCAGTCTTTAGTAGCTATCATTCGGAGCATCAGATGTTACGCTATTTAAAGCAACTGGAAAACAAAGACCTTTCATTGGTTCACAGTATGATATCTTTAGGATCATGTACCATGAAACTAAACGCTACCAGTGAAATGATTCCCGTAACCTGGCCGGAACTAGGTGGTATTCATCCCTTCGCGCCCAGAGATCAGGCTCTGGGATATAGGGAAATGTTTACGGAACTGGAAGGATGGTTAAGTGAAATCACGGGCTTTGAGGCTACTTCTCTACAACCCAACTCAGGAGCTCAAGGAGAGTACGCTGGCTTATTGGTAATTAGGGCCTATCACAAGAGCCGTGGTCAAGATATTAGGAAAGTAGCTTTAATTCCTTCATCGGCTCATGGCACCAATCCTGCAAGTGCGGTGATGGCAGGTATGCAGGTTGTTATAGTGGCTTGTGATGATCGAGGGAACGTTGATATTGAAGACCTTGCACAAAAAGTATCGTTGCATAAAGATACTTTAGCGGCGTTGATGGTTACCTATCCCTCCACACATGGTGTGTTTGAGGAGAAGATTACAGAAATATGTCAATTGGTTCATGATGCGGGGGGATTGGTCTATATGGACGGAGCTAACATGAATGCCCAAGTTGGCTTAACCAACCCAGCACAAATTGGAGCCGATGTATGTCATTTAAATTTGCATAAAACGTTTTGCATACCACATGGAGGAGGCGGGCCAGGCATGGGGCCTATTTGCGTAGCCCCTCATTTAAAAGCGTTTTTACCCGGTAGCCCTGTAATAAACATGGGACCTGAAAGCGCCATACCAGCGGTGAGCGCTGCACCTTGGGGTAGCGCTAGTATTCTTACTATAAGTTATGCTTATATCGCCATGATGGGACCTGATGGCCTTAAAAAAGCCACGAAGATGGCTATTTTAAACGCCAACTACATGATGCATCGACTTCAAGATACCTACCAAATACTTTATCGAGGTGATCACGGTAGATGCGCCCATGAAATGATCATTGATTGCCGGAATTTCAAGTCCTGCGGCGTGGAAGTTGAAGATATTGCTAAACGTTTGATGGACTATGGTTTTCACGCGCCAACGGTATCGTTTCCAGTAGCAGGAACCATGATGATTGAACCTACTGAAAGCGAATCCTTGGAGGAGTTGGATCGTTTTTGTGAGGCGTTAATTGCCATCCGGGCGGAAATTCTTGATATCGAGGAGGGGCAGGCTGATTCACAAAATAATTTGTTAAAAAATGCTCCTCATACGGCAGGCATGGCCTTGACTGATGAATGGGATTACCCTTACTCTAGAGCTCAAGCGGTATATCCGTTGCCTTACTTGAGGCAGACTAAGTTCTGGCCAGCAGTAGGTCGTATTGATAGCGCCTATGGAGACCGGAACCTGATGTGTAGTTGCATTCCCGTTGAAGATTATCAGGAGGCAGAAACGGTGACCTCTTAGCAAATTATATTGTTAATGTAGTGCTGACCTTTTGGATCAAATCCCATGCTTTATCAATATGACGGGATTCTTGATAAGTCTGACCAACAACCAATCTCAAAGTAAAAATCTCTCCTAATTTGGTATGAGTCAAATAAATTAGACCGGAATTATTTAAGGAATGGAGTAACTTCTCGTTTAACTCATTTAGTACTCGATCATCAACAAGGTGATTTGGATGATACCTGAAGCAAACGGTAGCAAGGGGGGCAGCCACCATAAGTTCAAAGTTGCTATGTTGTTTAATTTGCTCTGCCAGGTTTTCAGCCCACGAAATATGATCTGAAACCTTCTGGCGCAATCCTTCTTTGCCGAAGTTTCTCATTACAAACCAAAGTTTTAACGCTCGGAAACGTCGGCCCAAATGGATGCCCCAATCGCTATAATTATTGACCTTACCGTGGCTTTTTGTTTTTAAGTATTCCGGAATAAGGGTAAAGGTTTTTTTCAAGCTTTCTACATCTTGCACGTAATAGGCCGAA
>JAJCYK010000238.1 GCA_029262935.1 Cytophagales bacterium
TATGCTGGATTTTTAATCATCAACCTGGAAGTTTTAGAATTTATTATTGACGGTTTGAGTGGAAGCCATAGAATCTTTGCGCCCTACTTAGGTGATTTTTATACTCTAGCGTTAAACTTCTTTGAATTTTTAGCACTTGCTGTGGTACTGGCATGTATGGTATTTCTCATTCGTAGAAATGCGCTTAGAATTTCCCGTTTTTGGAATTCTGAAATGACAGCCTGGCCACGTTTGGATGCCAACCTAATATTAGTGATTGAAATACTATTAATGGCTGCCATTTTTACCATGAATGCTACGGATCAACTGCTGCAAACCAGAGATGTGTATTATACCACTACTGGTACATTTTTCATTAGCGCCCAGCTCATGCCTTGGTTCGAATCCTTAAATACTGGTACATTGATATTAATTGAGCGCACCGCTTGGTGGTTACATATCATTGGCATATTAGGCTTTGCTATTTATATTACCTATTCTAAGCATTTGCACATTTTCATGGCATTTCCAAATACCTATTTCTCAAATTTACAACCTAAAGGAAAAATTGAGAACATGGAAAGCGTCACCAAGGAGGTAAAGATGATGTTGGGAATCGC
This sequence comes from Cytophagales bacterium, assembly GCA_029262935.1. Taxonomy (GTDB): domain Bacteria; phylum Bacteroidota; class Bacteroidia; order Cytophagales; family Cyclobacteriaceae; genus JAJCYK01. The sequence goes on from JAJCYK010000238.1 coordinate 600, forward strand.
AGACAGCGCGGGAGAGGCCCCTGCTGAAATTGCACGATTTGGTGCTAAGGATGTAAATGACTTAAGTCGGATCAACATTATGAATGCCTACTCTTGCACAGAGTGCGGTCGATGCACGGCTCAATGCCCGGCAAACCTAACAGGCAAGAAACTATCACCCAGAAAGATTATGATGGATGTTAGAGATCGAGCAGAAGAAGTTGGTCATGCTCAAGCAAAAGGGCTCTCAGGGCTCGAAGATGGCAAATCACTATTGGGCGATTACACAACCAAAGAAGAAATTAATGCTTGTACCAGCTGCAACGCTTGTGTAGAAGCTTGTCCTATCAACATTGACCCGTTATCCATCATTCTTCAGATGCGTCGATTCTCGGCTATGGAAGAATCGTCCAGTCCTGCGGAATGGAATGGAATGTTTGCAAACATAGAAACTAACTTTGCTCCCTGGAAATTCGCCTCAACCGATCGATTTAATTGGGGACAAGAGTACAATGAATCAAATTCAAATTCATGACAGATCCTATTATTAACCGTGTAGCCACCATGGCAGAAATGTCAGCTAAAGGAGAACAGCCGGAAATTCTTTTTTGGGTAGGATGTGCTGGTTCCTATGATGAAAGATATAAAAATGTAACTAAGGCTTTCGCTAGTATACTTACAAAAGTAGGTATCTCCTTTGCTGTTTTGGGGAATGAAGAAACGTGCACCGGAGACCCTGCACGAAGAGCAGGCAATGAGTTTCTTTTTCAAATGCAAGCTATGTCCAACATCCAAGTATTGGACGGATATGAAGTAAAGAAAATAGTTACGGCATGCCCTCATTGCTTTAATACGCTCAAAAATGAATATCCCGATCTGGGGGGAAATTATGAAGTATTTCATCATAGCGCCTTTCTCCAACAACTGATAAATGAAGGAAAAGTTGGTCTTAAAGGTGGTGGGGCTTTTAAAGGCAAAAAGATCACTTATCACGATTCCTGCTATTTAGGCAGAGCCAACAACATCTATGAGGCCCCTCGTAAGGTACTGGAAGCGCTAGATGCTGAATTGGTGGAAATGAAACGGTGTCGCACCAAGGGCTTATGTTGTGGGGCCGGTGGTGCTCAAATGTTCAAAGATGCAGAATCCGGAAAGAAAGAAGTAAACATAGAAAGGACGGAAGAAGCTCTGGAAACCAACGCTTCAATCGTGGCTGCAGCTTGTCCCTTTTGCATGACTATGCTGACTGATGGCATAAAGAACAAAGAAAAAGAGAACCAGGTAAAAGTCTTGGACTTGGCCGAACTAATTGCTCAAGCTGAAGGTTTATAAGAAACAAAAATTTCATACCATGTTTGTACCCTTTGAATCACTTTCTCCTACTGCCCGTATTTGGATTTATCAATCCGACAGACCATTTAACACGCAAGAAGAAGATTTTATCATGCAAAATGGTGAAAAATTTATGAATGAATGGGCTGCTCATGGCCAACCGCTACGTGCCTCAATAAGTACCCGTCATAGTCACTTCGTGGTGGTAGCAGTAAACAATGAAGCACAATTACCCACCGGTTGTTCAATTGATCAATCCGTAGGTTTTGTACGAGCGATGGAGGAGAAATTACAAATTGGATTTTTTAATCGCACAAAAGTCAGCGTTTGGAGTAATAATTCCGTCCTGTTAAAAGATCTGGCCGTTATAAAAAAGGAAATCCAGGAGGGCATTCTAGCTGAGGACACCCTTGTTTTTAACAATATGATACAATCAAAAGGCGAATTGGATCGATGGATTGTCCCCATTAAAAGCTCCTGGTTAAGTCGATATTTTATCCAAACTGCGGGTAATTTAGAGTCTTAAAATTCGTTAAGATTACACCAGATGCTTAAATTACGGTTACCTTAAATTTAAAGCAAAGAGTATTGACCAAAAGAGTTGCAGTATGAAACCACTAAACTTACTAGTTTTTCTAACACTTACCGTAATGGTTTGGGCTTGTAGCAAACAAGTCGCTGGACCAAAAGGTGCTGAAGGAATGTTTGAGCAAGCGGAATATGAAGCAGCTATCACAGCCTATCAAAAGATGTTGCAGGATCGACCAAATGACCCGCAACTTAACTATCGTATTGCGGAGAGTTATAGACGTTCCAATAGACTCAAGCAATCTGCAGCATACTATGAAACGGCCTTGGAAAATGGTTTGGTTAGCGATTCCGCACAATTTTATTATGCCTATGCTTTAAAAGCCAATGAGGATTACCCGCAGGCCAACGAGGTATTAAATTCTCTAATTGAAGATACCAATAATACTACACTAGCAAATGTAGCTCGAAAAGAGTTACAAAACTTAGGTGAGCTAGAGGGTATCAAGGAAAAGAATTACTATGAAATAAGTACTGTAGGACCTTTGAACACGGCGGCAGCTGAATACTCACCCATGGTCAGTAAAGGAGAAATCTATTTTACTTCCAACCGCAGCGATTCTAAAATATTTAAAACTACCGGGACCCCTTTTTCAGACATCTACAAGGCCCCAATCAACGGTGTAGATGTTGACATAAGTTCCATTGAGATGCTAGGTGATTTAATAAACACTCCTGGGGTAAACGAGGGAACGATTACCTTCACCCGCGATGGTAATACCGTGGTCTTCGCTCGTGGAAGTGACGGTGGTAAAAAAAGTACCAAAGAAGTCAATCTTTACCTAAGCCGCTACAACGACGGAGAATGGTCAGAACCCGAGCTTATGAGTGGAGTGAATAGCCCGGATCATTGGGATTCCGCCCCAGCCTTTAACCGCACCGGGCGTACCATTTACTTTGCCAGTAACAGACCAGGAGGTCGTGGTGGTATTGACTTGTACGCCGCATCAATAGATGCGAATGGTCGATACGGGAATCCAAGAAATATGGGTAACGATGTAAATACTTCCGGAGATGAAATGTTTCCTTTTGTAGATGATGACGGCCGTCTTTTCTTTGCATCCACGGGACATGCTGGTTTTGGCGGGTTGGATGTTTTTGTGGCTGAACGTAAAGACGGCAAAACAGCCATTCGTAACCTAGGAATACCTGTTAATAGCAGCGAGGATGACTTCGGAATGACTTACACGGATAGAACCCATGGATTCTTTACTTCTAATCGAGATGGAGGACAAGGAGACGATGATATTTATTCCTTTATAGACAATTCTCCAGATCGCAAAGTCATAAACTACAAACTAACCTTAACTACGCTTACTCCTGATAGCCTTACCGGCGCCAATATTAGTCTAAATAATGTTGCCTTAAAGGTGATGGACCCTAGCGAAAAAATATTACAAGAGACCACCACAGACGACAACGGGGCAATCACCATTAGTGTGGAACCCGAAAAGGAATACCTCTTCCTGGCTGAAAAGGACGATTTTTTTACTACCCGATTGACTTTTAGCACCATCGGTGAAACGATTCCCGCGGATCAATTGACAGAGGAAGTAACCAACAAAAGTTATAACAGGGAAATGGTTTTAGATCGTATCGTGCTAGCCAAGAGCATTGTCTTAGAAAATATCTACTATGGATATGACTCTGCTAACATCCGGGATGACGCGGCAGTTGAGTTGAACAAGCTGGTGAGTCTGTTAGAAGATAATCCGCAAATTAAAATTGAGTTAGGCTCACATACAGATAGCAAAGGTCAGGACGACTACAACATGGGGCTGTCAAGACGTCGAGCTGAATCTGCTGTTAATTATGTAATCTCTAGGGGCATTGACAAAAATAGAATTAGGGCCCGAGGCTATGGTGAAACCCAACCCATTGCGTCCAATAGTAACCCTGATGGCTCTGACAATCCTGAGGGAAGACAAAAGAATCGTCGTACAGAAATAAAAGTATTCGAGTACAACAAGGACACTGGTCGCATGGAGGAACTTAATGAAATCGAACAGCAGACTCCTAATCCGGACGAACAATAGCTCAACTAATAATATTTATAATGGAAGAGCTCCCAAATCGGGGGCTTTTCTTATTTTTACACCATGAGTGAGCGTTACCAACAACGAGGCGTTTCTGCTGCCAAAGAAGATGTACATGCAGCCATTGAAAACCTTGACAAAGGACTCTTTCCCCAGGCTTTTTGCAAGGTAGTCCCTGATCTGCTGGCCGGTGATCCTGATTATTGTAATATCATGCATGCAGATGGTGCAGGCACCAAATCAAGTCTGGCTTATTTGTATTGGAAGGAAACAGGAGACCTGGATGTATGGCGAGGTATAGCTCAAGACGCCATAGTAATGAACATCGACGATCTACTGTGTGTGGGAGCCATGGACAACATTCTGGTCTCTTCTACTATTGGCCGCAACAAAAATTTAATTCCTGGAGAAGTTATAAAAACCATAATTGATGGCACTGAGCAGTTTCTGCAACTGTTGCGAGATCATGGTGTGACCGTTCACAGTACCGGCGGTGAGACTGCCGACGTGGGAGACTTGGTACGGACCATCATTGTTGACAGTACAGTGACCGCCCGGATGAAGCGATCTGAGGTCGTTGACAATGCCGCAATAGTACCAGGAGATGTTATTGTAGGACTTGCGTCATTCGGACAGGCCTCCTATGAAGATAAGTACAACGGGGGTATGGGCAGCAATGGGTTAACCTCTGCCAGGCATGATGTATTTGCCAAATATTTGGCTCATGACTACCCAGAAAGCTTTGACCCAGCTGTACCTGATCATTTAATTTATAGTGGCACAAAGAAACTAAACGACTCAATAGTGGGCTTGGACGTGGATGCCGGTAATCTTGTATTAGCTCCTACCCGG
>JAJCYK010000239.1 GCA_029262935.1 Cytophagales bacterium
CAATTCGGCATATTCAGGATCGTCATAAGCGTGTATCGTATAGTGCAACGCCCCTGGATGATTGGGGTTTTCTTTTAAAATGCCCGCTACAACTTGTGCCGAACGGTTGAACACTTCGGCATCACGTCCCAAGGGCACCGACCACATCAAACCTAAAGCATAAAAGGATGCAATTTCTTGATTTTTAGGATACTTTTCATGCAGCACCCCCATATAATCCGCATACGCTTTATTCCTGTCTGTAAATTCACCTTCCCCATAAAGAATCTCTATGCCTTGCCAAAATTCCCGCTCCAGCTCGTTTTCTGCTTTCTCTAATCTTGCTGCGTTGTTGACACCCAAGCGATCCATAACGGCTCTTCCAGCATCTACATCTTGCAAGCCCCACAGGGCTTTATAATGGCTCATAGCTTCTCCCCAATAAGCCATTACTTCACCATTGTCCTTCTCTATTGCTTGTTGAAATGCCTCGCGAGCATCATCATATTCGAAACTATGAAGGAGCAACAACCCCTTTTCGAAATCAACTTTAGCTTCATTTGAAATGGAAAATTCGTGTTGCAGATTTCCTAAAGTAATTGATGCAGATTCTTCTTCAATTGGGGACGATTGCTGTTGGCAGGAGTAGAAGACCAGCATGCCAAGGATAACTATTAGTTGCCTCATGATCGAAAAGTTTGATTGGTAACAAGTTACAAAAATTATGATCGTTTCAGCACAACCTCAGAAAATCCTATTTTACCAATCTTGTATTTGGAAAAGCCGCATGCCACCCAAACCAAAAGGCCCGGTGGTAGGGTAAACGGGCTAAACTCTCTCCCGTATTATTATTGTACAACTTGTCTTCGTACAAGGTCCATATTTCATCTTTACTATCCACTAAGGTACGGTCTTGGTCAAAATTTTTAAACGCCTGGTTGCCTAATTTATATACTCTATTTGCTCCTGTCCTATCCGTAAGTACGATAAATTTGAGCGTATCAATGGAATCTGTATAAAGGGATCTTTTGTTTAAGAAAGAAGTGGCAATGGCCAACTGCTCTTGCGGATATTCTGGGAACCTTAGGGCCAAGACTTCCTCTTTGTTCATTAATCGTTTATCATGAAAAGGTACTTCAAACATCAACCGATCCGTAGCAAAGTATTGCTCATAAGCTACACCCTCATCATAATTTCTGGAATGCCCCGTGTCCAAAGACAGCACACTCGTTTGGGGATGACGGCCTTTCCATTCACCCCAGGTGGTAGTAACGACACTGCGATGAGGTAATTGAATTCCTTGACCGGCCAGAGGGCCAATAACAGGTTCTCCCCAAAGCGTATTCCACAAGCTTTGAGTAGCTTTATCATACATTAGTTTATTAGAACGGTACAAGAACCCACTGGTACCCATTTGATATTTAACTCCGTTTACCTCGGTATCATACAAGATCATGGTACCACATAGCGTACAATAAACCCCCACCAATGGTACCCCTCCTACTTCGTCCACAAACATTTCATGCCAAGCTAATATTCGCTTGGGATAGGCTCGATAATCTCCGTTGACCTCAATACCAAAAACGATATGGTCGTCTTCCATAAAATTAGCAGCATCTGCCAATATCATCTTGGGGTTCCTCAAAGGAGGAATACCATCTTGGCGCACCCCACCCCACTGCACCTCATCCAGTCGGATTTTGGCCGATGAAGTACGACCTAGAAAGTATTTACTAAACTTCGGATCGATCTTCTCATAAAGCTTAGATTTGAAATCACCATAATTGTCCACTATAAATGGCTCTTGATGCCAAATCCATTGATACCATTCATTTATACTGCCTGCAAATCGTTGGCCGGTCTTTTCAGATAGAATTCCCAAAAGCTCTGAAGTTACCAAGGGATCCTGATTCAAATATATGACCTCCACCGCCATGATCGCATAGCTGTCCTGCCAATGAGCTCGTAGGTAATCCAGAGCAACTTGATGGTCGCTGGCTTGATCGAAAAAAGAAATGAAATGATCGATCACTTCTATTTCCGGCGCTTGTCTATCAGATACTTTAGTACAGGATAAAAGCGTAAGAGGAGCAAGTAGGACAAAGGATAGTAAAAATTTAAATAGGTTTAATGAGCTCATACATTGCATCGTTTGGTACAACTAGTTCCTTTATTTGCTTAATCGGTAAGCCACGGTCCATTCCGAAGGTATTGATTTGAACCTTGGCGTGCGGGTATTAAATACCTCATCTTGGATCTGTAAATTTTTATTTATATCTCGTAATCCCAGTTTGGTACTACCATAAAGCAGGACCCTTTCAAGATTAAAGCCGCTTCCAAATACCAACCCCACGTCCGTTTGGTTAAGGTTTTCGCGTATATCAATTGTGCCGGATTTGGCATTGCTTAGAAAGGATACCTGAGCTCCGGCAAAAACATCCGTATTGAAAGCTTTGCCAAAAAGTCGGTAGGTAAAATTGTAGTTGGCTATCAGAGGGACATCAATGTATCTTAAATCTATATCCTCCAGTGGTCCTTTCTCCAAGACAAATGATGTGGAAGGCGTAAAGTTGGCTCCTCGATGCGCATAATTAAATTGCCCTTCCAACGCCCACTTTTCTGAAAGTTGATATCGGGCAAAACCTCCTATCACATAGGCCACTTGAAATTTTTTATTTCCCAGGCCGTCTCCGGTAACGGTAGA
>JAJCYK010000240.1 GCA_029262935.1 Cytophagales bacterium
GGCTTCATTTAAGCTATCTAAATAGTCCATTCATTGCAATTTACACTATGCCCGTTTAAAGCTCTAGTACCTTATGGATTAAATTGGATGGTCTTACCCTTGTGGATAAAATTGTGGGAAAGTTGTTAAAAATCCTCCATATAAATCCTTGCAATGCGTGCAAGTGCCACCTACCTTTGGTTTACCAAGTGAGAGATAAAAGGCTAGTCGAAAGGACTAGGGTTGGAGCTGGTAAATTAAGGACTTAATGGTGCCGGCTAAAACTCAGAAACTCGGATAAATGTCGTAAGACATTTAAAAAAGAAGAAGCCATAATAACAGTATCTTGGCACTAATATAGGATTACGGTCCTATTGAGGTGGAAACGGGAATTTTTCGAAAGAAGAGTTCCCGTTTTTGTATACTCTTTCTCAACTCATTCAGGCAACGAATTTATTGTCACCCAGTACCTGTAACCAACTAAGGCCTGTTGCAACTTTGAAAGTTTTGACAAATCTTTTCTGGCATAACTGGGTAGCAAGAATCTATTTATTCGGGCCAGTATTCTAAAGAACCAACGTATCATAAAGCAAATTAGGCAAATTAGTACATAGATGAAAATAGATTATCTTTGCCCGATAAGATGATAGTAATCGACAACACTTTAATTACAGATGACATTAAGGATTCCTATTTCGTCTGCGATCTCGCTCGCTGTAAAGGGGCATGTTGTGTAGAGGGAGACTTGGGTGCACCCTTGGAAGTTGATGAATTACCTATCATGGAAGAAATACTTCCTAAGGTGACCCCTTACCTCAGTAAGGAGGGGAAGCAAGCCCTTTCGGACCCAGGTGCCTATATAAAGGACCATGAGGGGGATTTTTCCACTCCCACAATCGGCGGGAAAGAATGTGCCTATGCCATTTATGATCCACAGGGCATCTTAAAGTGCGGTATTGAACAAGCTTATAACGATGGTGAAATCACTTTCCGTAAGCCCTTATCTTGTCATTTGTATCCGTTGAGGATTACCTCATATCAAGACTATGATGCCATAAATTACGATCGATGGCATATTTGTAGCCCAGCCTGTGAATTGGGTCACGCTACAAAAACTCCACTCTATAAATTTCTTAGCATCCCTCTAATCCGAAAATACGGTCAAAAGTGGTACCAAGCATTAGAAAAGGCTATTACCGGTTAAGCTTACAAATCACTTAAATCGAAGGAATCCATAAAAGCGGTTGTGAAAGAACCGCTTTTAAACGTAGGGTCGTCCATCAACTTAATATGAAAAGGTATGGTGGTTTTTATTCCTTCAATCACAAACTCTTGCAAGGCACGTTTCATTCTAACTAAAGCTTCTTCTCTGCTAGGTGCGGAAACAATTAGTTTGGCAATCATGGAGTCGTAATACGGAGGGATAGTGTAACCAGAATAAACGTGACTATCAACTCTAACCCCATGACCTCCAGGCAAATGCAGGTTGGTGATTTTTCCAGGGCATGGGCGGAAATCATTTGAAGGATCCTCTGCATTTATTCGACATTCAATGGCGTGCATTTTGGGAAAGTAATTTTCTCCCGAAACCTCGAAGCCTGCGGCTACCTTTATTTGTTCTTTAATCAGGTCGTAGTCCGTCACCTCTTCCGTAACGGGGTGTTCCACTTGAATTCTGGTATTCATTTCCATAAAATAGAAATCTCCATTTTTGTCTACCAAAAATTCTACAGTCCCAGCACCTTCATAGGCTATAGCTTCTGCACCTGCTACTGCTGCTTTACCCATCTTCTCCCGCAATTTATCTGTGATAATGGGAGAAGGGGTTTCCTCCACCAGCTTCTGATGGCGCCGTTGAATGGAACAGTCTCGCTCTGACAGATGACATGCATTGCCTTTGCTATCGCCCACGATCTGGATTTCAACATGGCGTGGTTCTTCTATAAATTTCTCCAGATACATCCCGTCATCTCCAAATGCAGAACTAGATTCCTTGCGGGCGTCATCCCATGCTTTTTGGAATTCAGAAGCTTTATTGACAATGCGCATCCCTTTTCCCCCACCTCCAGCAGTAGCCTTGATAATAACCGGGTATTTTATTTTCTTAGCAATTTGCAAACCCTCTTTCACATCTTTCAACAATCCTTCAGAGCCTGGAATGGTAGGGACCCCAGCTTTCTTCATGGTCTTTTTGGCTGTCGCCTTATCACCCATTTGATTGATCATGTCTGGGGAAGCACCAATAAATTTAATGTTGTATTCTTCACATACTTCCGAGAATTCAGCATTCTCAGCTAAAAAACCGTACCCTGGATGAATGGCATCCGCATTAGTGATTTCAGCCGCGGCAATGATTTTTGGGATGCTAAGATAGGACTCCGCACTGGGTGGTGGTCCTATACATACTGCTTCGTCCGCAAATCGCACGTGCAAGCTTTCTTTATCGGCGGTGGAGTATATAGAAACGGTTCTAATGCCCATTTCCTTACAGGTTCGAATGATACGAAGAGCTATTTCTCCTCTATTTGCAATGAGAATTTTTTTAAACACGATTAACGTCTTTAAGGGTATACTTATTGGAACTATGCAGGGTCAATTAAAAACAGAGGTTGATCATACTCCACAGGTGAGGAGTTGTCCACCAATACTTTTATAACGGTACCGGCGATTTCAGACTCTATTTCATTAAAGAGTTTCATTGCTTCAACAATGCAGACCGTTTGCCCTACAGCAATTTTATCTCCGACCGCCACAAATGCATCTACATCCGGGCCGGAAGACCTATAGAAGGTTCCGATCATAGGGGATTTAATCTCGGAATATCCGTTGCCTGCGGGCTCTGGAGAAGCGGATTCTACTGGACTACTGCTACCATTTTCTTCACTGACAACTGAGGCAGGAGCGGAAACAGGTAGGGAAGGGGCAGGAGTAATTATCTGTTTTACCTCGGAGTTCTTTCTTACTTTAATTTTGAACTGTTCGGTTTCAATATTTACCTCGTCCAATCCGGACTTAGAAATAAAGTCGATTAATTCTTGTATTTCTTTGGCTTTCATGTCGTTTATTTTACTAGTTAGGAATAGGAGTTGTTGCGGGTATCTACTTTAATAGTTTCGCCCTGATCAATAAATAATGGCACTTGAATCTCAGCTCCCGTTTCCAAGGTAGCAGGCTTTGTGGCATTAGTAGCAGTGTCACCCCTTATACCGGGTTCTGTATACGTGATGGTTAAAACTACGAATTGTGGTAAATCACAACTCAACGCCATTTCCGTCTCGTCATGATACACTACTTCCACCTCCTGTCCATCCTTAAGCAGCTGATGACCGGAAATAAGATTTTCTTGTAAGATTACTTGTTCAAAGGTATTACTATCCATAAAATGGTAACCCATATCATCTTTATATAGGAATTGATGGGGTCTTCTTTCAATACGTGCCGTGGTAATTTTAACACCGGAAGTAAACGTGTTATCCACTACTTTCCCAGTATTAATGTTTTTTAATTTGGTACGCACAAAAGCCGGTCCTTTGCCAGGCTTTACATGTTGAAACTCCACAATTGTATACAACCCATTATTGAATTCAATGCAAAGTCCATTTTTAAAATCAGCAGTGCTGGCCATGGCTTTTAATTTGGTGTAATTTACAAATCAAATTTTTAAAAGCAATCTTAAAGTTACCCATTATAGGCCCATTTCAAGTAGATGGAACCCCAAGTGAATCCACCTCCGAAAGCAGCTAAGATCAGATTGTCTCCCTTCTTTAACTTGCTTTCATAATCCCATAAGCATAACGGAATGGTTCCTGCAGTGGTATTGCCATATTTACTTATGTTAATCATAACCTTTTCTGGACCTACGCCCATGCGTTTTGCGGTGGCATCGATTATTCTCAAATTTGCTTGATGGGGTACTAGCCAAGCAATATCATCTGGTGAAAGGCCGTTTTTTTCCATGATTTTAGCCGAAATGTCCGCCATGTTGGTCACGGCAAACTTAAAAACCGTGGCACCTTCCTGAAACACATAATGCTCTCTATTATCAATGGTTTGGTGATTCGCAGGCTTTCTACTGCCTCCTGCTTTCATATGCAAGAACTCTGCTCCCGATCCATCCGTGCGCATCATACTGTCAATGACCCCCAAAGGCTCCGTAGTAGGTTCCAACAACACGGCACCACCACCATCCCCAAAAATTATACAAGTACTGCGATCGGTGTAATCAATAATAGAGGACATTTTATCTGCACCGACTACTACTACCTTTTTATAGGTGCCTGATTCCACGAACTTGGAGGCCGTAGCCAATGCGTAAAGGAAACCAGAGCAAGCTGCCTGCAGATCGTAGCTGAAAGAGTTTATAGCACCCACGCCATTTGCAATGATATTTGCGGTGGAAGGAAAGACCATATCCGGGGTACACGTGGCACAAATAATTAAGTCCACTTCTTCAGGATCCGTTTGAGTTTTTTCCAACAGACCTTTAATTGAAGCAATGCCAATAACAGATGTCCCTTGGTTTTCGCCTTTAAGAATTCTACGTTCCTTAATTCCTGTACGGGAAGTAATCCATTCGTCAGAAGTCTCCACCATGGTTTCCAGCTCCTGATTACTGAGCACATAATCCGGTACGTATCCATGTACACCGGTTATTTTTGCGTAAATTTTTTCCATGGTTGCTTCGTTTCTCTAATCTAACAGGCTTTCTTTGATTTTTTCATGAACCCTTGACTCAGCCATTTGCATAGTCTGGATCAACATGTTTTTAATGGCAGGAGCCGTTGAAATGCCATGACCTATAATAACGTTGCCATTGACTCCTAATATTGGGCTTCCCCCAATCGCTTCATAATTAAATTGGTCAAAGAAAGGATCGCTAAACTTTCTTTTTTTCAAAAGCGAATAGATTGATTCAGATAGCTTGAGGATGACATTGCCCGTGAATCCGTCACAGACAATCACATCGGCTTTATCATTGAAAATATCGTAACCTTCAATATTTCCGACAAAGTTTATTTTCTTGTTTAGTTTAAACAGTTGATATGCAGCTTGAGTAAGCAGGGTTCCCTTTTTATCTTCAGTACCCAAGTTCATCAAACCTACTTTTGGGTATTTCTTTTTAAGAACATGATCAGCATAAACCGAAGCTATCTCTCCGAATTGCAATAAAACATCAGGTTTGCAGTCTGCATTGGCGCCAACATCCATAATCACACCCAATCCCCCGTTTTCTTTAGGGGCAAATCCAGCAATACCGGGTCGAATGACTCCGGTTATAGCCTTTATGGAAAACATGGCGCCTACGTGCATAGCTCCCGTATTTCCAGCACTACAATAGGCTTGTACTGCACCAGATTTAAGCAATCGGTATCCCACAGGAATACTAGCATTTGGTTTCTGTGACAGGCCTTTGGTGGGGTGCTCCCCCATATCTATTACGTCCGGGGCATGTACAATCTCGACTCGCGAAAAGTCCACATGATGTTCCTTCATTTTGGATCGTACTAGATCCTCGGGACCCACCAACACCACAGTTACTCCTGGTGGAAGCTCTTGTAGGCCTAGGTAAACGCCTTTAATGGTAGAATCAGGGGCGAAGTCTCCCCCCATCACATCCAGGGCAATTTTCATGAAGTTAAACCGCTATCTCTTTCTCAATAGCTGGTTTTCCCTTGTAGTAGCCGCATTCGGTACAAACCCGATGATATAGAGTAGGTGATCCGCAATTAGAACACTCCATATAAGTAGCCGCGGTACTTTTGTAGTGAGTTCTACGTTTGTCCCTTCTTGATTTCGATATCTTTCGTTTAGGGTGTGCCATTTTTTATTGCTTTAAGTCTTTAGTTCTTTTTTAATCTTTTCAATTCGTTCCAACGAGGATCGGTTTCCGTATCCTGGCTTTCTTCCACATCTTCTCCCGTCATATAAACCAAAGGATCGTCTTCCTGGTCTTTTGTTTGAAATCGCGGATGCAATTTTTTCATGGGTAATGCCAATCCAATAAACTCAAAAAGGAATTGACCCACATTAATCTGTTGGGTTTGAGGAGTGATCATCACCATATCATCTGATAACTCCTGTTCCGAATCGCCATACTTAAATATCACTTTATGACTTTCCTCAATAGGGTGATCAAAAGGATCTAGACTCCGGTCGCAGGTCAATTCTACTGTGCCCTCCAATTTGAAATCTAAAGCAATAAACCGATCGTTTTTATTAAGATCAACCTGAGCTTTAATCGCACCATTCTCCACTAAATCTTGATCCAACGATTGGAAAAAGGTTTGGTCTATTTCAAATTCATACTGATGCAGTTTATTGCTCAGTCGGAAGATGTCTATGTTGTAAATCTTCATACCCGCCTCAAAACCAAGTTGCAAAGTTAAAAATTTAATTCAAAATAGGAATAATACCCCGTTAATTTATGGAGTATTTACCTGAGTCTCTTGCCGATTTTTCACTAGATCTAGGGCTGAAAACAACGCCGCTCTAAAGGAACTCTCGTCAGCTTTGTTCTTACCAGCTAAGGCATAAGCAGTTCCGTGGTCGGGGCTAGTACGAATTACCGGAAGGCCGGCTGTGTAATTTACCCCAGTACCAAAGGACAGAGATTTGAAGGGAATTAAGCCCTGGTCGTGATACATAGCCAAAACGGCATCATAATTATGGTATTGCTGTGACCCGAAAAACCCATCCGCAGGAAAAGGACCAAACACTAGTTGGCCATTATTTTTTAAATCATTTAATAAAGGTTCCAATAATTCCTGTTCTTCATTACCCAGTAAGCCTTGATCTCCTGAATGAGGGTTTAACCCCAAAACAGCAATCTTTGGTTTAATAATATTAAAATCTTGCTGCAAACTTTTAGTTAAAATCCTCAATTTATCACGAATACCTTGCTCAGTAATACTGGTAGCCACTTTACTCAAAGGAATGTGTCCGGTTACTACCCCAATCCTCAAGTTTTCACTTATCATCAACATCAACCCTTGGGATTGTTGACTTTTACTGATTAAGTATTCTGTATGCCCTGGAAATTCAAAAGACTCCTGTTGCATGGTCTTCTTATTAATGGGAGCGGTTACCAGGGCATCCAGCCTTCCTTCTAACAAGTCGTCTGTAGCCTGCTCTAAACTCAAAAAAGCATATTTTCCAGCCTCTTCAGTCGCTTTTCCGGGTCTTATAACTACATTTTCTTCCCAACAGTTGACCACGTTTACTACTCCAGGCTTAAAGGCTTCTGATGGTAAAAGCTGATGGTAAGAGAAAGATTCCGCTTCCAGCTGTTTGCGATAGAATGAAACAATCTTAGCACTTCCATATATTATCGGGGTGGCAATAGCCAAAAACCTATCGTCAGATAGTGTCTTAATAATTACCTCTGGTCCAATCCCATTCATGTCACCTAAGGATATTCCTATATAAGGTAGTTTTCGATCTGATGGTGGTTTCATGGCCACTTGTGCTTGTGAGGTATTGTCGTACATTTGAAGGGACAAATTAAGTTTTTTATTCAACTAATGTGAGATGGTCCGGGCAAAAAAACATTTAGGACAACATTTTCTTAAAAACCATTCAATTGCCCAAAACATCACTCAGGCATTAACGGGATTTTCAGGTTATGACAAGATATTGGAAATTGGCCCAGGTACTGGTGTGCTTACTCAATATTTGTTAAAGAATAAGGACTTTACTACTTGGATGATTGACATTGATACCGAGTCGATTCGATATCTACACGAGAAATTTCCAGAATCATCTCCTAGAATCGTTGAAGGAGATTATTTAAGACAAACTCCAGATGCATTGAAAAATCAGATTTATGGTGTGGTTGGAAATTTTCCGTATCGCATATCTTCCCAAATTTTTTTCAAGATTCTTGACACACCCCAACAAGTGCCGGAAATCGTATGTATGCTGCAAAAGGAAGTTGCCGAAAGATTGGCAGCAAACCCTGGTACTAAAAAATATGGGATTCTAAGCGTGCTATTGCAGGCTTATTACCGAATAGAATACTTGTTTGAGGTTGGTCCTGAGAACTTCGTGCCACCACCAAAGGTGGACTCCGCAGTTATACGACTACAAACATTAAATAAGCCCCATCTGGGTTGTGACGAAACAATATTTAGAAGGTTGGTAAAACAGGGTTTTCAAAATCGGAGAAAAACTTTGCGCAACGCTTTAAAACCATTTAATTTGCCGGCAGAGGTTAGCAGCCAGATAATTCTGGATCGCAGAGCTGAGCAGTTGACCGTAGAGGAGTATGTCTCATTAACAAAAATTATCACCCCATTTTGGAACCAGTAAATCAATTTGAGCTATCAAAGGAGTTCCTAGACCGTTTTGGTGAAGCGATCGAGGCAAATGATGATCAATTTGTCAAAGAGAGTCTTCAGGGTGTTAACCCTGCCGATATAAGTGCCTTGTTACACGAATTTGATGAGCAAGAATCCAAATATGTACTGGGGTTGATTGATGTTGAAACCGGAGCGGAAATCATCAATGGTTTGGATGGAGATACTAGAATACAATTCCTAAAGGAATTTGATATTAGTGAAATCTCTACATACATCAATTATTTAGATAGCGATGATGCCGCAGATATCGTTAATGGGCTGCCCATAAAGATTAGGGAAAGGGTCATAGACAGTCTGGAAAATGAGGAAAAAGCGGCCAATGTACTCGACCTGCTACGCTACGATGAGGACTGTGCCGGTGGACTCATGGCGAAAGAGCTAATAAAGGCCAATGCCAAATGGACCATTGGAAAGACCATTGAAGAAATTCGCAGGCAAGCAGAAGATGTCCAGAAGGTGTACGCTATTTATGTTGTGGATGACCGGGACAAGTTACTGGGCCGGGTGTCACTAAAGCGCATCGTATTGGCCGAGGATCATGTCAAAGTCTCCGCAATTTACGATCAGGATGTAGTTTCTGTTGAAACCTATCAGGATGAAGTAGAAGTGGCATCATTAATGAGTAAATATGACTTGGAGGCATTACCTGTGATCAACCTACAAGGGAAGTTAGTAGGTCGGATTACCATCGATGATATTGTGGATGTAATCACCGAAATGGCCGAGCAAGAACGTCAATTAATGGCCGGTATTTCAGAAGATGTTGAAGAAGACGATAGCGTATGGATGTTGACCCGGGCTCGATTACCGTGGTTGGTTATCGGAATGATTGGAGGTTTGTTGGGAGCCTTATTTATGGAAACTTTTGAAAACAACATTAACTTTACGCTAACATTTTTCATACCGCTGATTATGGCAACTGGAGGCAATGTAGGCATCCAGTCTTCCACGTTGGTAGTCCAGGGGCTGGCTAATAAAACAGCTTTTTCACAAACTACTGCTAAACGTTTGTGGAAAGTATTTTGGGTGGCTATTTTAAATGGAGTGCTGTTAGCCGCCATGGTGTTGTTAGGCGTGCAATTCCTGTTAGGGAATGAATTTAAACTGGCCTTGGTGGTTTCAATTGCTTTGCTAAGTGTGGTGCTGTTGGCTTCCTTTATGGGAACCGCTACACCGCTGATCCTGGATAAGTTTGGTATTAACCCCGCTCTTGCTTCTGGCCCGTTTATTACTACAGCCAATGACTTGCTGGGTCTAGCAGTCTATTTCGGAGTTGCTCATTTGTTATACTCGATCTAAGATTTCCATGATCAAATGTATCATAATTGATAAGATGCACACCGACATGGTGCCGGGATTACAGGAGCTTGGGTATCACGTCGACTACCGGCCTGATGTCACCCGGGAAGAATTACTATTGGTTATTGGGGAGTATCAAGGGTTGATTGTGCGCAGTAAGACAATAATAGACCAGGCTTTCTTAGAGCATTCGAAGCAGTTGCAATTTGTAGCACGCGCTGGTGCGGGCTTAGATAATCTGGATGAGATAGCATTGAAGCAAAGAGGCATAGCGGTGGTTAATGCACCAGAGGGAAATCGAGATTCCTTGGCGGAACATGCCCTCGGTATGCTGTTATGTTTACTACACCAACTGCCCTGGGCACACCAATCTGTACGGTCTGGGGCCTGGCAGCGCGAGACTTTTAGAGGCACTGAACTAGGTGGAAAGACCATAGGGTTAATAGGTTACGGTCATATGGGGCAAGCTTTTGCCAAAAGACTTCATTCCTTCAATTGTCGCATTGAGGTATACGACAAATACCTAAAAGGTTTTGGCACCGATAAAGTGATTGAATCTCGTCTTTCAAACCTTTTTGATTCCTGTGATGTGATAAGCCTACATGTACCTTTAACCGAGGAAACACGGGGATTTTACAATTATTCCTTTTTTCAGAGTTTTAAAAAGCCTTTAATACTAGTTAACACGGCTCGCGGTGAGATTCTTCCGTTGGAAGATTTAAGAAGGTTACTTGATGAAGGCAAGGTGCTGCAGGTGGCTCTGGATGTTCTGGAACACGAACCAATCAGTCAACTATATGATAGTCAAAAAGATACGTTTAATTATCTAGTAAATTCATCACGTGTTTTAATGTCACCTCATGTTGCAGGATGGAGTCTTGAATCCTATCAACGAATCAATTCAATATTGATAAAAAAAATAGCGGCCCTACAAGCCTCAGGGACCATAGATTGATGGATTGAGTTAGCTTATAATACCTGTAAGGTTTCCAATTATAATACCGGGTATTTGCTGTATTATACCCCTATATTTATCACCCGAATATTTGGAAACCTAAGTTAAAAGAATTTGATCAAGAATGTTACCAGGATTGGCCAGTACATCCTCGAGAAACCCATATTAACCTCATTCCTGGTTTTACTAGGACTGTCGGTGGTCGTGATTTCGCTAAGCCTTCCGCACTATATCCACCGTTTTGAGGTGTTTTTCCCACAGATTTTAGTTGAAGCTCATGGTATGCTATTTGATGTGGCCATAATAGGTATACTGATATTTTGGCTAAATAAAATAGGAGAGGAGCGCCTTCGCATAAAGACTTACAAAGATGAAATTGATGATTTCCGATTATGGGAGTCAGATGAAGCAGCCTTTAGGACTGTAGGTAATATTAAACGCCTCAATCAGAATAAGATATACAACATCAATTTGGTAAACTGTTTCTTGGCCAGAACCAATTTAAGTCATGTGAATCTTACCGGGTCCAACTTGAACAGTTGCAACCTGAGTAATTCCAATATGGTGGGTTGCAGTTTGGAAGGGGCACGGCTAAATCAAACCAATTTCGACAATGCCCAATTAAACCAAGTAAATCTGCAGCAATCGTTTGCCAGCGGGGCTAGCTTTAAAGATGCCGTATTGATAAAGGCTAACTTTGAAAACGCCTTTTTAATAAAAACGGATTTTACGAATGCGTTTATGATGGAGGCAAACTTGAAAGGATGTCACGTCACTGGAGCTCATTTTGATAACGCCAATTTGTATAAAGCTGACTTAAGGGGTATCCGAGGCCTGGACTTAGACAACCTTTCAAAAGCAAAGACACTGTTCATGGCCAAGTTTGACAAAGATGTTGAAGAAAAGCTATT
>JAJCYK010000241.1 GCA_029262935.1 Cytophagales bacterium
CATCAAACCTTTGGTAAATTTCATTTTTCATGTCCTGATTCTTTTGACGAGATTCCTCCAGAAAACTGTCATCTTCTAAGGCGGCCATAGCTGATGCTACTGAAATGGTATTGGGCATATTCCCGGGATAGCCCAGCATAAATTGATTTTCCACCCTGGTTATAAGTTCTTCGCTCCCCATCATATAGCCCATTCTCAAACCAGCCATGCCATAGATTTTGGAAAAAGTTCTCGTGATGATAATGTTAGGATTGGTCTTAACCAACTCCACCATGGACGAGGTTCTCCAGTCCTTGCCCAAATAGTGAATGTACGCCTCATCTATACAGACTGGACATTTCTGGGAAACTTTTAGGCAAAAATCAGTCAAAGCCGTACTGGAAACAGAAGTACCGGTGGGGTTGTTAGGATTTATAATCACCACCAAACTTGTAGTGTCACTTACTTCTTGTTCCATGGCGGACAAGTTGACTTTTAGTTGTTTATCAACCCGTATTGGTTTGACCGTAGTTCCTATTTTTTTCCCGAAAGAACCAATAACATCAAAAGCCGGATCAGGAACGACGAATTCCTTGCCTTTCCCTCCAAAGAGAATAGAAATCCAGGTCAAAGGTTGTATAGAACCATGTCCCAGAGCGATTTGATGGACATCGATACCCTCTTGGGCAGCAATAGCATGCTTCAACTTAAGAAAATCATATTTGAAAAAAGTTGCGTAGCGATGACTTCTGTTTTTTACCTCGTCAATTCTTTGCAATACTTTTTTTGAGGGACCGTAAGGGTTTTCATTAAACAGCAACCGTACTACATTGTCTGAATAATCCGTGCTCCTGGCGGTTGGATTGTTAAGTGTATCAAAACTCATCATTGGCAATCCCAGCCCTGCTGAATAAAGGGATGCTCTTCGTATCCATTCTCGTCTATCTATGGTCATATCTTTGCATTTTTTTGGCAAAGTAGTCCCTATTGTGAATCAGGTCTATCTGATTCCTGAATCAAGGATAGATTTCAGTACTATTTCAAGGACCGAAACTGAGAAGGGGTATAGGAGGTAATGCTTTTGAAGGCAATGTTGAAAGCCGAAAGGCTATTGAAGCCGCAGTTGTATGCAATAGCGGCTATTTTATCATTGGATTGCGTGTCTAGTAGCAACTTTTTTGCCTCCTCAATTCTATAGGTATTTATAAAGCTGACAAAGTTTTGACCTTCGTATCTGTTAATGGTTTCCGAAATCAACTTGGGATGAATATCTAATTTGTCAGAGAGTCGGTTGATGGTTAAGTCCGATTCAAGATACAACCTTTCCTTATGGATCATCTCTTTGATCACTTTTATAGACTTTTGAATATCTATTTGAGACAGTTTTGAGTTTTGGTATTTCACGGGAATTTGACCTTTGAATACCAGCGCTTTGTTCATTGCAATAAAGGCTAATACAATCATCAGCACGCTGAAAGAAACCGCCCCAGCGGTATGGTATGGTAACACCTGAACAAATATCAATCCGTAAATTAGCCAAATGGCCAATAGACCAAGTACGAGGTTCCTATACCAACTTAGTATGAGACTATGGGTCAGGCCCTTATGTTGCCCGATGGTTTTAAAACTGAGAAGTACATATGCATAGGATTGCATCAGAATTAATGAATAATTGATTTTCCAAAGTACATCTCCTGTAGCATTGGGTATTACCCAGCAAAACAGCGCATAGATTCCTGCTGGAATGAAATGTATAAAGTAGGTATTATCCCATTTAAATGATTCGCTCAGCAGCGCTTTTCCATAAAAATAAATAAGCGGTGCAGCTGCCAAGTTTGCCGCCAGTCCCAGGTTTTTAAGAAATAAAGGAAGTTCTACAAAATTATAGAAGATGGCCTTTCCAATGCGCATGGACAATGCCACCAGCAATAATGCTAGCAATGTATTGGCAAGGGATTTCCATTTGGAAAAGAACAATAAATAAAATCCAAAAAAAGCCGCCAAACCCAAGCCAACACTACTTAATAGTACAAGTATTACTGTTTTTGCCACAATTTAACTGTACCCAGTTAATTCTCCGTACGTAACTTGTAAAATTCAAGTTACAGAAATCCCAGAATATTACATGGAGCAAGGTGTGAAACTGAATGGTCCATGATGGGCCACTTGCCAAATCTATTCCTTCACGTTAGGTCTCTGGACAAGGGCCAGTTTGGATCTGGTCATTGCTGGTCATAGCATACGAATCGTTTTTTCGTAGCATTAATGTCTACTCCAGATAAAACTCCAGATTTTCGGAAGTAACGATATCGATGGGCAACAATTTCTTTTCCTGGATGGGTTTCTGCAAGGCCAAATGCTCGGCTAAATGAGTTATACCCAAATAGGTTTGTGTTTGAGGATTTTGGTGAATAAGAAAATTGATAGCTCCCTGTTTTAGATACTTGATGTTTTCCGCTAATAGGTCGTACCCAATCAGAACCACATCATTTGTCGTTTCTGCTACTAATTTCGCTATCTGGTAGGCTTGTGAAGTTGTCACAAATATACCACTAACCTGAGGGGCTGATTTCATAAACTGTCGAAGTTCTTTTCCAGGTTCACCCTGTACTGGTGATTGAAATTTGTGTGAGGTTAAATTGAAATCCCCTTTCTTAGGTTCCCCCAAAAAAGCTCTAAACCCCCTTTCCTTTTCCTGCATATGAATGGCGTTTTCATAGGATTCATTGAAATGAATTATGGCAATTTCGCCACCTTTTAGCACCTCTGAAAATAGGCTGCCGGCCACGCGGCCGCTTTGGTACAAGTCCTGCCCAATAAATCCTTTGACCTCGCCTTCGCCAATGGAAGTATTGAATGTCATTATTGGAACACCCGCTTTTCCACAATCGTTGAGAAACTGTAGAGATTCTCTATAAAACAGAGGTGCCAATAATGCTCCATCTGGATTATCTTGAAGAACCGCTTGAGCTTGAGCGGTAAAACTTTTAGTATTGTATGGGTTGAATACATACAATCGTAACTCTACTCCGTAAAGTCCAATCTCCTGACCCGCTTTTTTCGTTCCTGCTAAGCAGGGTCCCCAGTAGGGGTCAATGGTGGGATCAGGTATTAAAATTGCCAAGCGGAAGATCTTATTTCTTTTTAAGTTTCTCGCTAATACATTAGGCTTATAATCGATCTCATTTAATACTCTGTTTACTTTCTCCAAGGTTTCTTCAGCAACATTACCCCGTTTGTGTATAACCCGGTCAACAGTACCTATTGATACCTGAGCAAGTTTGGCAATATCCTTTACGGTGTAAGTGGCTTTACGCATCCTTTGCAAATTAAATTAATTCAAAATGAATATGCAAGTTTTGATGAATGTGTACGTACACCGTACTCTTGTGTACGTACACAAAAGTATAAAATCTCTTGTGTTTAACTAAAATCAGAATTATATTTATATGCAGCTGTAATGATGAATATGGACGTAACAAAGGCAAAATCAATAGCAGACAAAGTATACTTATCCAGAGATCACTTCCAGTATCTTGGACTACCAGTTATTTTCTCCAGCATTGACCAACCAGGTACACTCAGTACTTCTCAAAATGATTCAAGGTTTCGGATAAACATGAGATATAGGAATGAAGTCAAGGTTCTTAGTATGGATTCCACTCTAGAGCGCCATCAACCCAGAGATTATATAACCTCTGCGATTAAGCTGCTTAAAAGGTATGGACGACTTCCTGAAATTGAGTATGATTTAAAAATTTCAGATAAGGTGCCAGTAAACAACTGTTACCTCTTCTTGCATCTGGACAGTGTTTTCTTAGGATTTGTCAAAATCAAAGACGGCAGTATGGTGCACTCTTATTAGGTTGAAAATT
>JAJCYK010000242.1 GCA_029262935.1 Cytophagales bacterium
CATTTTGTTTTACATTTTCTTTCAAGTGCCAGACTGGTCTGCAGAATTGAAAGCTCGACATGAAATATTGTTGCAAATACTGGAACTGGCAGATCAACTGCAGGTGCGATTCGCTTTTCCCACTCAAACTTTACATATGGAAACTTTTCCAGGTCAAAGCTCGTTGACACCAGAACCAATGGAAGATATGAAAAGCCTTAAGGCAAAAATTGACGAATACTTTAAGCAAAACCCAGAACAATAAACAAGTATGAAATTCGCAACTAAAACCATACATGCGGGAGTTCATCCCGATCCTACCACCGGAGCCATAATGACTCCTATATACCAAACATCAACGTACGCTCAGCAAAAAGTGGGCGAACACAAAGGATATGAATACAGCCGTACGCACAATCCAACGCGTGACGCCCTTCAAGAAAACTTGGCAGCCTTGGAGAACGGGAAACACGGCTTGTGTTTTGCTTCCGGATTAGCAGCCACTGATGCCGTGATAAAGACTTTAAATCCCGGCGACGAGGTAGTGAGTACCAACGACCTCTATGGGGGAACCTATCGCATCTTTACAAAAGTGTTTGAAAAGTATGGTTTAAAATTCAAGTTCGTGGGTATGACGGACGGGAATGCCATAAAAGAGCACCTCACGGAGCAAACAAAATTGGTTTGGATTGAGACTCCCACTAATCCAATGATGCATATAATAGATATAAAAAGTATTGCTGAAGTAGCGAGAGCTCGTGGTATAAAAGTAGTGGTGGACAATACCTTTGCCACGCCCTATTTACAGCGGCCTTTGGACTTAGGAGCAGATATGGTCATGCATTCCGTAACCAAATACATGGGAGGTCACTCGGATGTGGTGATGGGGGCTTTAATTCTGAACGATGACGCCTGGGCAGAAGAGCTAACTTTCATTCAAAATGCCTCAGGTGCGGTTCCTGGCCCTCAAGATTGCTTCTTAGTACTACGGGGTATTAAAACTTTGCACTTGAGAATGCAAAGACATTGCGAAAATGGAGCTGCAGTGGCAAAAGCTCTGAAGGCTCATCCCAGAGTGGACAAGGTCTATTGGCCAGGATTTGAGTCTCACCCCAATCATGAAGTAGCCAAAGCTCAAATGGACGATTTTGGCGGCATGATTTCGTTTACTTTAAAAGGTGATGATGTTGAAGAGGCAAAAGCTGTAATGAATAAGTTCATCTATTTTACTATTGCAGAATCCTTGGGTGGGGTAGAATCCCTTTGTGGCCACCCTGCTTCCATGACTCATGCCAGTATCCCACCTGAAGAACGGGTTAAATCCGGTCTGTTAGACTCACTAATACGTCTAAGTGTAGGTATTGAGGATATTGATGACTTATTGGAGGATTTACACCAAGCTTTGGGGTAATCATCTATACCACTTGGAGTTTTTGGTTTTGATTAGTTATTGCTATTTTGATTGCCCAATCATTGGCAACAATCATGCAAACGATCAAGACACCCCTGTGCATAGCACTTCTATGCCTTTCTCTAGTTGTAACTTTTAACACTGAGGCGCAACGCAAGCGCAACGCGCCTGTTACCCGGCAATTCGCTGAGGAATTATACTCGGCTTTGGAATGGCGTTCCATAGGCCCTTATAGAGGAGGGAGAAGCGCTGCCGTTACTGGAGTACCAGGCAACCCTAATTTGTTTTATTTTGGTGCTACCGGGGGTGGCGTTTGGCGGACGAAAGACGGAGGGTCAAACTGGGAAAATATTTCGGATGGATTCTTTGGAGGATCAGTTGGAGCGGTGGCTGTCAGTGAATATGACCCCAATACGATTTATGTGGGCGGTGGTGAGAAAACCGTTCGAGGCAATGTTTCCTATGGTTATGGCATCTGGAAATCCAATGATGCCGGGAAAACCTGGCATTTTAACGGTTTGCCAGAATCAAGACACGTGTCGCGTATTCGTATCCATCCTAAGGATCCTGATATTGTCTACGCCGCAGTAATGGGAAATTTATTTGCACCTTCTGATAGTCGAGGAGTCTATAGAAGTGAGGACGGGGGTAAAACCTGGAATAAAGTACTGTATGTTAATGACGAAGTGGGAGCGGTGGATTTGGTTTTGGATCCGAATAACCCTCGGATTATGTACGCCAGCTCTTGGAGGATTAAACGAACTCCTTACAGCTTAAGCAGTGGCGGTGAAGGCTCAGGGCTTTGGAAAAGTACCGATGGCGGCACAACTTGGGTTTCATTGGTTGCCAATAAAGGCTTTGCTGAAGGGACACTAGGCATAATAGGAGTTGCTGTGTCACCTGTAAACTCAGAAAGGGTGTGGGCTATGGTAGAAGCTAATGAAGGAGGACTTTTTCGTTCTGATGATGCTGGTAAGACCTGGACTAAATTAAATGAGGACAGGAACCTGAGGCAAAGGGCTTGGTACTACACGCGCATCTATGCCGATACCAAAGATGAGGATGTGGTGTATGTTTTAAATGTACGTTATCATAAATCCAAAGATGGTGGCAAAACATTTTCAGAACACGTTGCTCCTCATGGTGACCATCACGATTTATGGATAGCACCGGAAGATCCTCAACGAATGATAATTGGTGATGACGGAGGAGCCCAAGTGTCATTTGACGGGGGTGAAAATTGGTCTACCTATCTCAATCAACCCACAGCCCAATTTTATAGAGTTACTACTGACAACAGCTTCCCGTATCGCATTTATGGCGCACAACAGGACAACTCAACCGTACGAATTAGGCATCGAACCGATGGTAGTGCTATTACCGCTAGTGATTGGGAAGCTACAGCTGGAGGAGAAAGTGCTCATATTGCCGTGGATCCCCTGAACAATGATGTCGTATACGGAGGCAGTTATGGTGGATTCTTATCAAGGGTAGATCATGGGTCCGATCAAAGAAGAATTATTAATGTGTGGCCGGATAATCCCATGGGACATGGAGCCGAGGGCATGCGCTACCGTTTTCAGTGGAATTTTCCCATATTCTTTTCTCCTCACGACCCTAAAAAATTGTATTCGGCAAGTAATCATCTACATGTTACCACCAATGAGGGTCAGTCCTGGGAATTAGTTAGCCCAGATCTTACCCGCAACGATGCCTCGAAATTGGGACCATCAGGAGGCCCAATTACCAAAGACAATACCGCAGTAGAATATTACTGTACAATTTTTGCGGCTTGTGAATCGCCATATGAGAAAGATTTATTATGGACTGGATCGGATGACGGTCTCCTGCATGTTTCCAAAGACGGGGGTCAAAATTGGCAAAATGTGACCCCACCAACGATGCCCCAATGGGCTATGATTAATAGCATTGATCCACATCCGTTCATTAAGGGAGGAGCTTATGTGGCGGCTACCCTATACAAGTCTGGTGATTTTGCTCCTTATTTGTACAAGACAGAAAACTATGGAGCAACTTGGACGAATATTACCTCAGGCATTGATTCCAAACATTTTACCAGGGTAATACGCGCTGACCCTCAAAGACCCGGGTTGTTGTACTCAGGAACTGAATCAGGCATGTATATTTCATTTGATGATGGTAGCAGTTGGAAACCTTTCCAATTAAATTTACCGATAGTGCCTATTACCGACCTAGCAATTAAGGACAACAACCTTATCGCAGCCACTCAAGGCAGGTCATTTTGGTTACTTGATGATCTAACCCCATTGCATCAATTGGATGATCAAATTGCCAAAAGTAACATCCATTTATTCCAACCCAAACCGAGCTATCGTTTAGAAGCCCGAGGGGGATTTGCCCCCCCACCAAAAAATGCTGGAAAAAACCATCCAGGAGGAGTCATGATCCACTACTATTTAAAAAAGGAGTTGGACAGCACTAGCCAAATTAGTTTGGAAATGTTGGATCAAAATGGAACCACCATAAGAACCTTTACTAATGAAGTTAAGACCGAGGAAAAGGAACCTGAGGTAAACCCAAAGCAGGGGATGAATCTTTTTGTTTGGGACATGAGATACCCAGAAGCAGAAAAATTTGATGGACTGGTTTTATGGGGTAGCGGTACCCAGGGGCCAAAAGTGGTACCCGGCACCTATAGGGCTCGCCTAACTCAAGCTGATCACGTACAGGAAGTCTCATTCGAAATTTTGGCAGACCCCCGTGCAACAAGTACATCACAAGAGTATCGCGCGCAATTCGATTTCTTAATGGAAGTGAGAGATAAGCTGTCTGAAGCTCATTTGGCTATTAAAACCATGAGGGAAGCGAATAGCCAAATAAAATTGGTGCAAGAAAGAATTAAGGATCAAGAAAAGATGGAGGACTTGAATGCTTTGGGGGATTCCATCAAAGGTGAAATAAAAAAAATTGAAGAGTCTTTGTATCAGACCAAAAATCGGAGCAGACAGGATCCATTGAATTTCCCTATCAGATTAAACAACAAGTTGGCGGGTCTTTCACAAGCAGGTGTGGGCAATAATAAACCAACCGATCAGGCGGTATCTTTTAAAAATGAGGTTATAGGTAAAATAAATGAATCTTTAGATCAATGGAGTAAAGTGCTATCTGAGCAAATTCCTCAGTTTAACGATTTGGTCAAGCGCAAGGGAGTAGATGCCATTAATATTAAACAGCCTGCAGTAATAACGCCTTAAGGTAAGTTACTTTTTGATTGCGATTGATGCTTAAACGTAACCAGCGATTTTATAGGCAGTATACCCTAATAGTTCTTTTGCAAGTAATTGCATACGATAAAGACCGTTGGGGCTTGGTCGAATAAAACTAAATACCGTTACTGGGTTGCTCGATGTCCTACTATCTGTGCTAAAACTAGTGACCATAACATCGATTTTATTAAAACAAGCTTGAGCACGTCTCATATGAAAACCAGAAGTTATCAATAAGTATGTTGCATTTGGAAATTGATCTTTTAAAATTGATGAAACCGCTAAAACACTTTCTCTGGTGTTTCGTGAATCCCTCTCTATGATTAAATCCGTTCTAGGTACCCCGCACATAGTAAATACACTAATTAATTGATCGGCTTCCCGGATATCTTGATCGAACAAATT
>JAJCYK010000243.1 GCA_029262935.1 Cytophagales bacterium
TACCTCCAACTACTATGAAAAAATATGGCTTGCAAGTAACACTTACTGCTTCTAAAGGCAACGGCGACGCACTTGCCCAAATCATGCTGGAGGCTGCACAATTGATTTCTACTGCCAAGGGTTGTTGTGTGTACATCATTAGCCAAGAAAAGGACAACCGCCACTCCGTGGTAGTAACTGAGGTCTGGGACAATCAAGAAGATCATGATAATTCCTTAAAAATTGAGGGAGTAGGCGCCTTGATCAGCAGGGCCATGCCCTTACTTGGTCAACCGCCTCGAAAAGGTTCAGAACTTGAAGTCTTGGGTGGCCTGGGAATATCATAACCCGCTTCAATAAGGCTCCGGAGTCATAAAATTTAACAACTGGCCTAATCTCGTTTGGGGCTATCCTTTCATACATACACCTTTCTTCATGCTATACAACCACTTATGTACTATGCATTGCAAGGTACCTTGCATATGTCAATATTTAAAATCGAAGCAATCCAGGAATTAATCTATGAAAGTACGCTTTTTGAACCCCTTCCATTACCTAAAGGTGGCCAAGCAATTGGTAACCTTTATTATTACTCCATTGGACCAACCAAATCGTCAACTGAAGGTCTCCGACAAAATACTTGGAACCTGGACTGTCTTTGTAATAAAAATGGTGGCCACGATAGTTGTTTCTCTATTCGTTGGGCTTATATATGATCCGGTAAACCAGACTTCTGCGAGACACTCATACACCTTTTCGCCTTTAATGCTGGTGCTCGTGGCCGTGATACTACTGCCCCTACTAGAAGAAATTGCATTTCGACTTTCCTTAAGGTTCAAACCCATTTACTTGTCATTGACTGCGGCAGTATTTGCTTATTACATTACCACAAAAGGAGTTTACTCTACCAACCTCAGTAACGTCACCGATCATTTTACTATCAGGATACTAGTAGCCGGTCTCATTTTGATTTCATCATATAGTATCGTTTCAATGCCAAAAGTTAGACATTATTTAGAGGGTTTTTGGAAAGCTAATTTTCGATGGGTCTTTTACTCCCTGTGCTTATGCTTTGCCTTGGTCCATCTTTTCAACTACGATCAGACCTTATGGTTGATCTTGTTATTTCCCTTAATCATACTTTCAAAACTTATCGGTGCCCTCTGCTATGGATTTATTCGGATTCAATATGGATTTATTTATTCTATCGGGCTGCACTTTTGTTGGAATGCCCTTGGAGTGATCATGACTCTTATTCCCGCGGTGGCTTCCGATTGATACTTTCCCAGTGGTTCTTAACTTTGATGGTTCCAAACGCCCGTGCCGGAGGTTTCCAACACATATTCGGAAAAGTCCTTTGGTTTTCGTCCTAAGACCTTCTCAATATCTTGGGTAATTTGTGAATTTTTCTCATCCCCCAAGACCTCTGTAAACAGATAATTTATAAGCCAAATGTAATCTTCTGGTACCTGAAACTCTTTCAACATGGACGTGTAGGCTTGTAATGAAATTGATGTAAAATTGATTTCTCTGCCGGTGGCGGTTGCTATCTCCTGGATGACCTCGGGAAAAGTTAAACTGCGAGGGCCAGTCAATTCATAGATGTTGCCCTGATGTCTTTTTTCCAAAAGCGAGGCCACGACCACGTCCGCAATATCGTCTGTGTCCACGAAGGGCACTTTGGTGGTGGCTCGGGGCAGAGCCACTTGTCCTGCGAGGATGGGCTCCAGGAAAAAGCTTTCACTAAAGTTTTGATTAAACCAACTAGCTCTAACTATTGTGTAGTCAATGCCAGAATGTATGACCACCTGTTCGCACAGCTCTGCCTCTTTTTCACCTTTACCGGAAAGCAATACCAGTTGCTTGATTTTGTGCCTCTGGGCTTGCTTGGTTAACTCCTCTATTGCTTCCAAAGCTCCGGGAACTGCTAAATCGGGTTGAAAACTTATGTATACCCTGTCTATTCCAGTTAGTACAGGTCCCCAGGTAGATGGGTCTTGCCAATCAAAAGAAGGTTGTTGGCTTCTGGAGCCAATACGAACCCGATAGTTCCTTTGAGTCAAGCGTGAAACTACTTTACGGCCGGTCTTTCCCGTGCCTCCTAATACTAATATGTGATCTTTCATGATTATTTTGATTTACAATGATTTACAAATTGGTGTCTATCTGATTTGGTTAAGGAATGTACCTAATAGCACTGCTGCAAAAGATACCACGGCGCATACCGTGCGAAACGTATGGAGCAGGTTCCATGGTGCTTCAAAGGAGTTTCTCTGATTGATTAAGTCATAATCGCCCAACTTATTTAGGTCTAAGCTGTCCAGCCCCTGGTTTAAGGGTACATTTCCAAAAGCCGTTACCCCCATGCAAATAAGGTAGGTTACTGTTGCAACTAGCAACAACCAAAAACTAAGATTAACCGCTGCTCTATACTGTAGGAATGTACTGCTCAAAAGGAGTAAGAAGCTCCCTAGAAAAATGATAAAGAAACCCGGGTTCAAGATGGCCCGATTGATGGATTGCATGACTTCCAGATAATTTTTATCAGAAATGAATTTAGTCCCGGGTATCACGGAAACTTCCCAAGCATAGAATAATCCTGCTGACAAGCCAGTCAAAAATACAGCAAGGAATAACGACGTGTTTTTTAACAACAATTCCATAATTAACGGTTTGAAGGTGGAGTAAGCTGGTCAAGAGTAAAAGCTTTGCCAGGGGTTTGTTGCAGATAAAAGGTGAAGGAATGGGTCGTTAAAATTTCAAGAGCAGCCAACTTCAGATTAGCCCTCTTAAATTCAGATGCCAGTCCTATCTGTGGTTGATGAAGTATTATCAAGGCTATAGCCAACCCCACTCCTAACCATACCGATTGCATTTTAACTTTCGCTTTTAACAGGCTCATGTGCTTATCTTTTAATTAATGTATAAGACAAAGCTGCCGCTTATGCTAATAAGTCATTGGTCCGAAAAGGATCAAGATTTGTTCGAGAAGGATTATTGCTTTATTTGGCTAGGTCGGTAGCCGTATTTTTTGGAAAAGGCATTGGAGAAAGAGCTAAGACTATCATAACCTACGTGCCAGGCGGCTTCTTGAATGGTCACATCCCCGGCGCTTAACAACTCATAGGCTTTAGTTAAACGTTCGTTTTGTAAGTATTTGAACACGGGGACCCCGAAAAGTTCCTTGAAGTTCTTTTTCAATTTGAAGCTATTTAAGCCTATTAGTTTGGACAGTTCACCTAAAGAAGGTGGTGTCTCTAAGTTAGAGAGCAATATTTCCTGGGCTTGATATAGTTTTTCCCGTTCCTCCTGCTTGACGTCTTCTTCTTTCATACTAGAGAGATAACCAAAAAAATGTGATAGCAAGGCCGTTATTTGGCTCCTGAAAAACATCATTTTGGTTTTG
>JAJCYK010000244.1 GCA_029262935.1 Cytophagales bacterium
GCCTTCAGGTAGCTCCCCACGATATTGGGGGCGCTGGTCTGAGCCTTCATATGCGGCTTTGATCTTACTTTCAACTTCGTTTTCAAGCCCGTGTTCCTTGATGTACAATTCGCATTGTTGATCAATGGCGGCATTCATATAAAATCCTGTAAGTATGGCAGCAGGTCCGTTGATGGTCATACTCACTGAAGTCATGGGGTCGGATAGATTGAAACCTGAATAAAGCTTCTTTGCATCATCCAAGCAACAAATAGAAACCCCTGAATTGCCAATTTTCCCATAGATATCTGGGCGGTGGTCCGGGTCGTTACCGTAAAGAGTAACGGAGTCGAAAGCTGTAGAAAGCCGCTTGGCTGCCATGTCTTTACTTACATAGTGGAACCTGTGGTTGGTACGTTCAGGTCCTCCTTCTCCCGCGAACATACGGGTTGGATCTTCGCCTTCTCTTTTAAACGGATACACACCTGCGGTGTACGGGAAACTTCCAGGTACATTTTCCTGTAAATTCCATCGGAGTACATCGCCCCAACCTTCATATTTTGGTAAGCTGATCTTCGGAATTTCTGAATGAGCAAGAGACTCTGTTTTAGTGTTGATCTCGATCTCTTTATCCCTTACCTTAAACCGATACACGGAATCACTGTAACGGGCTATTTGTACTGGCCAATTTTTAATAAGTTCCAAATTACGTGGATCCAGATCAAGTGCTACCTGATCATAATGCTCTTGTAATCTTTCGGCAGTACCATGAACATCATTGCGGGCTTCCAATGAAGATATTGTAAGCGAAATGCCATAAAGATTTTGAGCTATCTGCCGCTGGGATTCAACCCATTGATCGTATTGCCGGTTTGTATCGGAAATTTCGGATAAATACCGGGTGCGATGCGGAGGAATGATAAAAGTTTTCTCAGAAATTTCATGGCTAACTTGTAAGTCCGACTTTAAATTTGCTCCAGTTTTTTCAACCACCTTGGTCATTATAGCCAAGTACAGTCGGTTCATTCCCGGGTCATTGAACTGGCTGGCAATGGTGCCGAATACCGGCAACGCCTCATCAGGTGTTTCCCAGAGGTTGTGATTGCGTATGTATTGTTTTTTAACGTCTCTTAAAGCATCCAGTGCACCCCGTTTATCGAATTTGTTTAATGCTATAATATCAGCAAAGTCCAGCATGTCAATTTTCTCCAATTGTGTGGCAGCTCCGTACTCTGGAGTCATTACATACAAGGATACGTCCGAATGCTCGATAATCTCCGTATCGGATTGTCCTATGCCCGAAGTCTCCAAGATTACTAAATCAAAGGCGGCGCCTTTTACTACATCCAGAGCATCTTGCACGTATTTGGACAAGGCTAAATTGGATTGACGAGTGGCTAGGGACCGCATATATACTCGGGGATGGTTGATAGCATTCATACGAATACGATCCCCTAATAAAGCGCCTCCGGTTTTGCGTTTAGAAGGGTCCACTGAGATAATGGCGATGGATTTGTCATCAAAGTCGTTTAAGAAACGACGCACCAATTCATCAACCAATGAGGATTTTCCAGCACCACCGGTACCTGTAATACCCAATACTGGAGGGTTTTGAGGTATAATGAGGCCTTTTACCTGCTTCAGAATGGCAATGCTTTCATCAGGGAAGTTTTCTGCAGCGGAAATGATACGAGCGATTGTTTGTTGATCTTTCTCTTGCAATTGCTTTAGTTCTCCATTTAAAGCGTTGGAAATCTGATTCCCTGTAGGAAAGTCACTTTGCTGGACCAAATCATTTATCATTCCCTGCAAACCCATGGCTCTGCCATCATCTGGAGAATAGATACGAGTAATGCCATATTCTTGCAGTTCTTCAATTTCCTCAGGCAGAATAGTACCACCACCACCACCAAATATTTTAATTTGTGAGGCACCTCGTTCTTGGAGCAAGTCGTACATGTATTTAAAGAACTCCATATGACCTCCTTGATAGGAAGTAAGGGCTATGGCTTGAACGTCTTCCTGAATAGCACAATTGACAATTTCCTGCACAGATCGGTCGTGTCCTAAGTGGATGACCTCAACTCCAGTACTCTGGATTATTCTGCGCATAATATTAATCGCTGCGTCATGCCCGTCAAATAACGAGGCAGCGGTGACCATCCTAATGTGGTTTTTTGGTTGGTATGGTTGGATTACCATTTGAGGCATAGTTGTTTCCGAGTTATCGAATAAAGTTACGATTTTTTGTGCTATTCGCCTTTTAAGAAAAGCGGAGATCGTACGATTTGCGGGATTTTTACTCATCCTGCTACCAGTTGGTGTTTTGGCCCCTTATTTCAGAAGTTTTTGTAGCTCAACCAGGGATTGCTTGTTCTTGGCCGAATAGAAGTTTCGTTCTATGTTCCTTTTCTCCCGGCTGGTAAGCCTCCAATTCAACGAGGCACGCTCAATGGCTTCTTGTTGAATCTGTTTTACAGATGGACTTTCTTCATCGTCTTCCGAATGTTCAAAGATGGTGCGACTGATATATTCAAATTCAATACACTCGATATCATTCTCAAACCAACTTTGAGCCTGCTCCAAAAGATTTTCGTTGTTGATATCTTGAATATTGCCCAAGTTGTTGTAAACGCTACTAATAGGCACGAATATTTTTTGAAAAAGAGATGAGCTTACATTCTTTTCTATGGGTTTGTCGTCCTCACTATCCCGGATGGCAACAAGTACCACACCGCTCGTATTTTCTGCTATCCAATCTTTAAAAACATATAAGAAATGTAAGGCATCCGAAATACCGAAGTTATCGGAAATTCCAGAGTCCATGATCTCCATAGGAGGGTCACTTGGCAAGTGTACATTAGGAGTAATGTAAGGAAAAGATGCCCCCAATCTCAAAGCGCTTAAATAACGCAGGCTGTCCGCGTTGTGGGCATTAAAAAAACGTTGAAAGTCAATGCCTTTAATTTCGGGATTCAGCGTATCCTTACCGTACACACTGCTGGAGGTCATATAGCTTATGCTTTGAGGTGAAATAAACAATTTGCGCCCATCGTTGATAACCGTGGGAGCGATAAACATCATGGGTATCTTGGCGTCTTTTTCAGGTTGTGCATAGGCCGCCAGTGGTTTATCTAAGATATATCCCGTATTTTTATTGAGCTGCTGTTCAAAGGCGTATCCACGGTCTTTTTTATAGTTGAATCCACTGTAGTCAAAACTTTGATAACGAATGAACAGGTCATTTACTAAAAGACTGAAAATTATTGGATTCAGATTGTCCTTCGAAATGTTTCGCAAGTAGGCAGGTTTTGACAAATCAAGCTGTTTCCCCTCAAGTTTTTGTAACAACAACTCACGATAGTAGCTGGCTCCGATAATGCCACCTGATGATCCTGTTATCAATATGGCCTGTTTCATTAAATTACCAGCAGTGGCACTGTCGGCAGATTGTAAGGCTTTCATGGACCAAAGAGCTGCTCTTTGACCACCCCCACTCGTGCTGATAAGCACTATTTTTGGTTTGCTGGCAGTATCAAACTTTTGTTTCCAATTTTCCAGAATGGCCAGGGTGTTCTTTTTGTCTTCGTTTCGATGACTAATTCGGCTTGATTGCTGGAGTTCTGAAAGGCTGTAGGTAGCTGGTGCCATTTCGTAATCCAATCCATATGCTTTGTAATGACTGGTAATGACATCAAATTTTACCAGGACATTCAGCAATACCAGTAGCAAAATAACCATGGAGATAGCCCAGCCTCTAAACCAATAGGATACAGCCCCGGTAAACATGATAAATATGGTGAGGATTAATACCACACTGCCCGCAGCAGGAATTTGAAAAAAAGGAGTTTCCCGAAATATGCCTAATATCAAGATGAACAAAAAGATCACAAATTCTATTAGCACGAGATTTAAATGGTTCTGATCAAATACTTTTAAAATAGCCTCTTTGTCATATTCGTGATTGGGGTTGATTGGTCGTACTTTA
>JAJCYK010000245.1 GCA_029262935.1 Cytophagales bacterium
CTTTCCGTTCTGTAGGAATATTTCCACCACCGACTTCACTTCATTGGTATTGTCGTCAACGGTATTCCATTTCCCTGCAATGTCTTGAGCTGTGGCAGGTAAAAAGGAAATCATGAAAAAAATCACCTTATAAGAATTGATTAGACGTGTTTTCATATCTTTTATAACATAAAAAAGGAGCTGAATTGTTCGAACTCAGCTCCTTTAATTACGTTTTTTTTTTAGAATTAGATATCCTGTAGCTCCGATTGGGCGGTAGATTCAATTTTGATTTCCTTGCTTGCATCGTTTAGACTATCGCTGTGATGATCAACCACGGCAATGTGAGGGGCAATTACCAAACTTACAATAGACATCAATTTTATTAAGATGTTCATAGAAGGCCCTGAGGTATCCTTAAAGGGATCTCCTACAGTGTCACCGGTGACAGAGGCCTTATGGGCTTCGGAGCCCTTGTATTCCATCTTACCATCTATTTCTACACCTTTCTCAAATGATTTTTTGGCGTTGTCCCAGGCACCACCAGCATTGTTCATGAACATTCCCATTAGCACTCCGGACACGGTAACTCCAGCTAATACGCCTCCCAATACTTCAGGTCCAAAGGTAAAGCCAACTAATACAGGAACAACTAAGGCAATGGCTCCTGGTGCAATCATTTCTCTAATAGATGCTTTTGTGGATATTTCCACACATTTTTCATATTCTGGCCGTGTGGTGCCTTCCATAATTCCAGGTATTTCTTTGAATTGACGGCGCACTTCCTTCACCATTTCCATGGCGGCTCGTCCTACCGCAGCAATGGCCAATGAAGAAAATATAAAGGGGATCATAGCACCTACAAATAGTCCTGATAAAACGTCAGCTTTATATATATCAATGGTATCAATTCCGGCGATGCCCACAAAAGCGGCAAATAGTGCCAATGCCGTTAAAGCTGCAGAAGCGATAGCGAAACCTTTACCAGAGGCCGCGGTAGTATTCCCCACGGCATCCAAAATATCTGTACGTTCTCTTACTTCCTCAGGAAGGCCACTCATTTCTGCGATACCTCCGGCATTATCAGCAATGGGACCGAAAGCGTCTATGGCCAGCTGCATGGCCGTAGTAGCCATCATTCCTGCTGCACAAATAGCAACGCCATAAAACCCTGCCAATTCAAAGGCCACATAGATTCCAGCGGCTAGTACGATGATGGGAAGAAAAGTTGATTCCATTCCCACCGATATTCCTCCAATGATATTCGTAGCGTGGCCAGTAGAAGATTGTTTTACAATTGACAGCACGGGACGTTTGCCCATCGCCGTATAATATTCTGTAATGATACTCATTAATGCACCTACTATAAGTCCCACAAAAATGGCCCAAAAGACGTCCATCGAGGTAAACTCTGTGCCTCGATGCACCAAGGTTTCTGGTAACATCCATTGCACTAAGAAATAGGAGGCAATAACGGTTAGTATTATAGAACTCCAGTTTCCAATGTTTAGGGCGTTCTGTACGTTACCACCTTCTTTCACACTTACCAGGTAAGTACCAATAATAGAGAATAGCAAACCCATACCGGCGATTACCATAGGTAATAAGATTGGGCTAAGTCCTCCAAATTGGTCACTGACACTAATTTCTTGTCCCAAAACCATTGAGGCTAAAATAGTCGCCACATAAGAACCAAACAGGTCAGCACCCATACCAGCTACATCTCCCACGTTGTCTCCTACATTATCTGCAATAGTAGCGGGGTTCCGAGGATCGTCTTCTGGAATACCTGCTTCAACTTTTCCTACTAGATCGGCTCCCACATCAGCTGCTTTAGTATAGATGCCACCACCTACACGTGCAAATAGCGCAATAGATTCAGCTCCTAATGAAAAACCGGCAAGTACCTCTATGGCCGTTCTCATCTCTACACCAGTGACTGCGACCCCAGCAGGAACGAAAATTTCCGTTAGTACTATAAAGAGCGAGCCCATGCCGAAAACAGCTAACCCTGCCACACCTAAGCCCATTACTGCTCCTCCAGTGAATGAAATCTTTAATGCTTTTGCTAAACTTTGACGAGCGGCTTGAGTAGTACGAACATTGGCTTTAGTAGCAATGTTCATTCCAATGTACCCAGCTAATGCTGAAAAGAAAGCCCCAATAACAAACGAGATGGCAATTATAGGATCCGAGTCCTCGACCAACGTACCAGAATAAGCCAAAAGTAAACCAGCAATGACGACGAAATAGGATAAGACTTTCCATTCGGCTTTAAGGAAAGCCATAGCGCCATCTGCAATGTACTTTGCGAGCTCGCGCATTTTATCGTCTCCAGCATCTTGTTTAGATACCCATGAAGACTTTATTACCAGGATAAGAATTCCTAATAATCCCATCGCAGGAATGATGTACACGAAGTTATTCATAGTATGTTATTTGAAAAATATTCTATTAGATTCATTAAAACCCCACAAAGATAGAAGAAGAGTAGGGAATATAAAATTATTACTAAAAAATAGGCGTCCGTTGAGAAAAGAGGGTTATTCCACGCCTCGACGAAATTTGTCTAGTAATTGATTAAGTTGCTGCAGCTCATCCGTAGAAAGACTGTCAAACATCTGATAGAATTTGCCAATTTCACTGTCAGTGCCTTCCAATAATTTCAAGCCAGACTCGTTGATGGTTATTTCGACTTCACGACGGTCGTGCTTACTTTGTCGTCTGTCAATTAGCTTTTTGACTCTGAGTCTTTCCACAATACGAGAAGCATCAGACATCTTATCTAACATCCTGGATTTGATCAAATTAAGATTGGCAGACGTGGGGTATTGACCTCTTAGAATTCTAAGTACGTTAAATTGCTGCCTGGTAATGCCGGTACTTTTAAAGAAACCGGTCATCTTATTCATAAGAAAACTGTGTGTATAAATTATATTTACCAGCGCTTTATGATTTTCATCCAAAAACTCCTTTTGAACTATTTCGTCTTCTAAGCGCATAAAGTTTCCTTCTCTTTGTTTTGTACAATTTTAGTGATTTATTAGCTATTAATAAAATTTAAAAACTCAGCTCGAGTGTTTGCTTCTTTAAACCTGCCACTAAAATGAGCCGTACCGGTGGTGCTATTGGTATCTCCCACACCACGAGATGAGACACACAAATGAGTGGCATCTATAACGACACCTACATTATCAGTTTTCAAAGTCTTTTTCAAATCTTCCGCTATTTGCATAGTCAAGCGCTCCTGAACCTGGGGCCGTTTAGCGTAGTATTGTACAATTCGGTTTATTTTGGATAGACCAATTACTTCACCACTACTAATGTAACCTACATGGGCTTTACCAATTATTGGAACAAAGTGATGCTCGCAATTGGAGTAAAAAGTAACGTCCTTTTCTACCAACATTTCATTGTATTGGAATTTGTTTTCAAACAGCTTGGCCTTAGGTTTATTTTTGGGATTGAGTCCACTAAAGATTTCTTCTACATACATCTTGGCTACTCTTCTGGGAGTTCCTTGAAGGCTATCGTCGGAAAGGTCAAGGCCTAAAATTTTCATGATTTCTTCAAAATGACCTTCGATAAGTCGTTTCTTTTCTGAATCAGATAAATCAAAAGCGTCTGGTCTTAAAGGAGTATCCGTAGAACTGGCTATATGTTCATCATCTATTTCTCTAATCACCGCATCAGGTTCCTGGATATTCGACGATATTTCTTTCTGTTTCATATAAGGTTATTTTTAAATCAAATTTTTTGTCAATTCTACCTCTAAGTTTATCCCATATTACTCGGGCAATGTTTTCTGCGGTAGGATTCAATTCTTTAAATTCAGCAATGTCAATATTTAAATTATGGTGATCAAAAGGAGCAATTATTTCCTCTTTTATGATATCACTAAGTAGTTTCATGTCATAAACGTAGCCGGTTTTAGGATCAGCATCCCCGATTAATTTGACAAACAACTCGTAATTGTGTCCATGAAAATTGGGATTGTTGCATTTGCCAAAAACCTTGTGGTTTTTTTCCTCAGACCAGTCTTTATTGTGTAAACGATGGGCCGCATTAAAGTGTTCCTTTCTAATTACCGCTACTTTCATAAGCATCAAACATACGTAAAACGGAAAATGTTTAATAATAGATCATTAATTTTTAGCTATTTAGCTACTTGCAATTAAATTTCTTCAAAAAGGGTATTTATTTGGCAAATGGACACTTTTTGCTATACTTGTGGTTGATTTTATCGCCGTGGAAGTACAGGAAATTTATACAAAGCTCGATCAATATACGGCCAAGGGTCTAAAATTGTTCACATCCTCTTCTTTTCAGACACACAGCATGGTGCTGCTTCATATTTTAAGAGGCTATTCCCAAAAAGTGCCTGTTTATTTTTTAAATACTGGATATCACTTTTCTGAAACCATAGCCTACAAAGATGCTATGGCTCAATGGTTGGGAATCGAGGTGCATGATATTTATCCCGCTACCCCCAAGAGCATGCAAAAAGAC
Organism: Cytophagales bacterium; assembly: GCA_029262935.1. Classification (GTDB taxonomy): domain Bacteria; phylum Bacteroidota; class Bacteroidia; order Cytophagales; family Cyclobacteriaceae; genus JAJCYK01. The sequence continues at coordinate 4,489 of JAJCYK010000245.1, forward strand.
GTACAAGGAAAGTTATTGTTTACTAGTGACCCGGACTTTTGTTGTTATCTAAACAAAACCCAGCCTATGGAGGCTATTTTGCAGTCACATGATGTATGGATCAATGGTATACGTAAAGATCAAAACCCTTTTCGGCAGGGACTACAAGAGGAAGAGGCGGCACCTTACAATAGTTTACGCTTTCACCCTATGTTAAACTGGCCAGCAAAAAAAGTATATGACTATGTAAAAGCGCATGATATTCCTAGAAATCCTTTAGATGCTGCCGGTTATACAAGTATTGGTTGTGAGCCATGCACACGACGCAGGCATCCAGACATTGATGAAAGGGAAGCGCGCTGGTATGGGTTAAACAAAGCAGAGTGTGGATTACACACAGATCTTATAAAGAAAACATGAAGGTACTCATTACAGGAGGTGCGGGATACATTGGTACTGGATTAGTAAATCAGGTGGTGACTGACCCGAAAGTAAATGAGGTGGTCATTTACGACAACCTAAGTAGGGGCAATTACAATTTTTTCATAGGGAAAGAAATACAATTTCATAACAAGGTCCGTTTTGTAGAGGGTGATATTCTGGATTCGAGAAAGTTAAAGAAGCATCTACAAGGTATTGATGTAGCGGTACATTTGGCGGCGAAAGTGACCACTCCTTTCGCTAACACAGATTCGCATTTTTTTGAACAAATAAATCATTGGGGCACCGCGGAGCTGGTGTACGCGCTAGAATCCGTATCGGTACCACGGGTAATATTTTTGAGCAGTAGTTCAGTTTATGGTAGAAGTGAGGAGTTGGCTAGCGAAGAAAAAATACCAAACCCACGCACCTTTTATGGCATCAGCAAACTTCGGGCGGAGGATCATGTAAAACGATTATTTGATAATCACGATACCTACATCATTCGATGTGGTAATGTATATGGTTATAACAAAAGTGTTAGGTTTGACTCCGTAATTAACCGTTTTGTTTTTGATGCCAATTATCAAGGACGTATTTCTATTAATGGTGATGGTACCCAAGCGAGAGCGTTCATTCACGTGGATACCATAGCCGATGTTGTGCATAAGCTGTTGCAGAGTAGCGTAACACCGGGTACGTACAATGCGGTGTCCAGAAACTTACAAGTTCTGGAGTTGGTGGATGTGTTCAAAGAGTTCTATCCTGAATTGGAGTTTATGTTCATTAACCAACACCTAAACCTCAGGGGAATTAGAGTAGCAATAAACCAGGCCTTTTTCAATGAATTAGGAATACCAGAAACTCCATCCTTGATTCAGGAGATCAAAGAAATTGCAGAGCACTTGCCATTCGGCAATTTAAAGGGGATTTAACTGTACGGCGTCATAGAGGTCCAATTTTGAAAGGTCCATTATAATATCGCCTTGATCTCCAATGTGGTAAGCAGGAGCAAATTTAGCACCCCAGATGAAATCGGAATCTAAATAGCTGTACTTGGTGTGTACCATTTGGCTGTAGTTATCGTCAAAGCCTTTGAGCAAAATAAGCACTTCAGCTTCAGCCTTCTTTAAGGTATCTAAGTTATACCCATGTAACGGGCTTTGATCGGTAATAGGGTGTACTAAGGTCCAATTCAATGGAAACCAATGAATATGATCCCTTTCTAACTTTAGGTGGTAGAAGTTTCGTTTATACTGACCGTCTTGATTCTCCACCAAGGTTAGCATGACTTGCGCCTCCATTTCGATAAGGACATTGTGTCTTTTATTAGCTACCCTAAATTGAAGCGCGTTAGTATCTTGATAAGGACTCACTAAAATATTGCTACTAAACTGTAGTTTGGACATGGGCCTGGAAAACCTTCCGTAAAGTAAACCTGTGACTAAGGCAAAAAACATGAGTCCCACCATCGCCTCAATAGCTGCAATTAAACTAATAGTATGGCTAATAGGTGCAATGGCCCCATACCCGACGGTGGTAAAGGTTTGGGTACTGAAGAACAATGCTTGCCAGAAATTTTGAATACCATCTCCGGGATTGGTTCCAAGTAAGTGCTCTACCCCAATAAATAGATACATTAAAGCAAACAAGCAATTGAATATAAAAAATGCTAGTGCGGATAGACCTAGAAAGTTCCACCAAGACATGTTGATTAAAGCATCATAGATATTGTAAAGATTTGGGCCAATGCCGCTCTTGAGCACATTAAATGTGCCGTCTTTGTTTATTACTCTCTTGGCTTTTTTATGATACCGCCCACCGATACCAGGATCTTTCATTTTCATATCTAAAAATAGTAGAATTTAAAGTAAAGCAAAGTTGATTCT
>JAJCYK010000246.1 GCA_029262935.1 Cytophagales bacterium
TCTGACACCTTGTCTAAGCCGGAACACATCCTGAATCTTAAAAAAGAGCTGATAGAGTATTACAATGACAACCGCTTTCAAGTCTGTCAAAGCATGGGGGCTATTGTGAAAACTAGTTTGCGAATGTTGTGGGAAAAGAATTTGTAATAAAAAACCCCTGATGAATCAAGGGTATCCTAAATATTGAGAAGGAACTTGGTGTCAAATTAATCCGAATGTATTGTCACTCATAGCAATCCGCAACATATAAAACATAGACAAGGTTGGAATAAGCTTAAATGCGTAATACTTCATTAGGTCTTTAAAGGACCAAGTAGGCCTTGATAGATAGAGGTTCTTTTTGGCCAAGATCAAACCGAGATCCAACATACTAATAATTTCCACTTCCACCGGAGTTCTAGCTTCGGGTGCAAAACGAAAAATGCGCAGGGCCAATTTGAAATCGCTAACAGTAGGCTCGGCGCATAAATTTTGAAATAATGTCTGAATTCGCTCTTTGGGGGGGTAGGAAGACATATGTCCTGTGTATCCTACTTCTCGCGATATTTCTTGATATGTAAGCGACATTATATGAATAATTTTATATTAGCTGGTTATTCCAATGCAATTAGTATTCCGTAGTTATCAAAATAGTACAATACTTGAATCTTTCCTATTTATTCCCCGCAAACTCTGGTTTTGGCTTATCAATATGATAATCATTTTCATTTTGACGATATTAATTTGAGAAAAACCGGCGTTTCCTTGCATTATTTTAATGATGTGTGCTTTTCACAACATCCGAGATTTAAGTAAATTTTAAAACTCTGGCATTCAAATTATACAATGCGAATGTAAATTCCAAAAATATTACTTTGTTAAGTTACAGAAACAATATGCGTGTAAGGTTTTTGTACAAAAACCACAATTTCTGTTTTTTCAATTAGAAGAGGGGTATGCATATAACGCCAAAAACTAAACTTTTGTTTGTTGGGATGAAAAATATTTGGTTAAGGCTTCTTCCTGTCGTTCCAAATATGGGTTTTGAAGCATGTAAGTTTTATCCTGGACTTTTGCATATACCTACTTTAGTGGATGTTAACTTAATTTAACTAGAGCTTAACTGACCTTAACAATTCTTAACGGCATTTAACAAAGAAATTTCGGTATTTGCTTTAAAAAAAGATCTCTATGAAGAAGCAAATACCTTTAATACTATTTGGGTTAATTCCTTTGTTTGCCATGGCCCAACAAGATTCAACTGCCTTTGAACCTCATTGGTATTTGGGCGCACAGTATGGTACTAACGGCAGCAGTTATCAAAGTTACCAATTGGTAATCGGCCATCAATTACATGCTCACTGGGGGGTTCAATCCGGTTTGGGCTACGGTATCACTAGGCAACCATCTAGAAATGGAGGCAAGCCTAGCCCTTTTGCATGGCAATTGGAAGTACCCCTTTACCTCAAATACACTTTTGGAAAGTCAGAAAATAAACTTCGGCCGTTCATAGGCATAGGTGGTACCGCTGCCCACCTGCAACGTTTTGCAGTGGACAATCAATCTTTTAGACGGGTCTTCAGAATGACACCCGAAGTTATCGCTGGGGTCCAATACGCGATTACACCTAGAATTCACCTTAACTTACAAGGACGCTGGGGGTTAAATCGTTAATCCAGGCTAGGAGAAGTGGGGGTGTTAGGGTGTGTCCCCGATGTGTTGGGAGGATTTAAATTCTACAGAAAGTTCTAGATCACTTTCTTGAAAGGTTTGTAGTCGGTACTCTTCACCCTCCCATACCGTTACTGTGAATTCAGGGTATTCCTCTGTTACACCTTTACCGTAGGCATATTCTATACTATCAATTAGACCCGAAGCCACCGCATTGACATCAGCACCCTCCACAGCTTTAAAGCTCCACTGTGCTTTGTAGAGCATCTCTTGGTAAAAAATTAGTGTTAAGGAATGTGCCTGCCAAGCACCAAGGTTTAAAAGAGACTGTCCCTCATACACACCTTCACGAAAGCCATTTCTTATATTATTGAGCAACGACTCCCTAATGGTGGGATAATCTTGATAAAAGGACTCCTCTCCAGTATAGTAGTAGAAGTTCTCTAAAAATTGAGATCTCGGTGCACCCAACACAATCCCATTAAGTTGGGTCTCATCACCGATAGCAGGGCTAGCACATCCGAATAATGTCACTATAATTAAGCTAATAAATCCGTTAGATTTTTTGGAAAGCCAAAGGTTCATCACAGGCAAATTACTAAACTATCTCCTTCGTTTCATTTTAAGGCTATCTGCCGGGTACTTGGCGCTAAGTATGTCCATCTGTTCCTTGGCCCAGTTTATGATTGCCTTTCTTTGATCATCAGTTAATTGGGCCTCTGGATGTAGACCAAAATTCGTATAGGAGGGCAATGGCATTTCATGTTCTTCAACCATTTCAATGATTTCTTCAAACTTGTGGTTTTGAAACCGCAAGGGTTGGTTGGTAAAACTGGAAAGATTAAGATGCTTCTTACCGTCATTTACATGATAACTCAACCACCAAGCAACTGGCTGTATTTTTGAATACCAAGGATAGACAGTGTTGTTGGTGTGGCAATCACTACAAGCAACTTTAAAAACATCCTTTACGGATGCCGGTATCAAGTACTTAGTATTGATATCATAGGTCAAATCGTTGGAATCGTTCTTGTCCGGATGGATAAACTGGATCACAAGTAGTAGAACCCCCAAACCTATTAAAATCTTCCGTACCATTGGGATATCTTTAATGAATACTAATATACAAATCAAACTCCTGATACGTACAACAAGTCCCAATAGACTTGTGCAAAAGGTTAAAATTCAACTACCCGTTTCCTTTTAACTATCGGGGTTGATTTTTCTTAAATCGTTTTACGTGATATGGAAATAGATATAAGATAAAACCGATCAAGGATACGCCCGCGGCAAGGTCTTCGTACCAAGGGCCAGAAGTCTCAATAAACTTAAATATACGTAATAAGGTCATTACAGCCCCGGTGATAATAAACACTGCAGCTACTTTTTGAATAGGTAATATATCTCTGGAACTTCTCATACCATTGCTGTTTTACCATTAGGTTAACTTCCACCGTCCATAATTACACTTTTGAGAAAAAAATACGAATATCTGTAATTCATAGGATAGATTCGCAACTAACTGGGCGAGTACTCAACAATAGTCTTTTGAAAGAAAGGGAAAAGGAATTCATTGAACGTATCACTGCCTCTCAGGGCATCATACATAAAGTATGTGCCATGTACTGCGACAATGAAGAGGATAGACGTGACCTCTTTCAAGAGGTCCTTATCCAACTTTGGAAATCTTACGCATCATACCGGGGAGAGGCCAAGTTTTCTACTTGGATGTATAGAGTAAGTTTTAATGTGGCTATTCAACACTTAAGAAAGCAAAAAAGAAAGCCTTTAGAAATTTCACTAACAGATAAATTTGAAAAAATACCAGACCAATCACCAGTACCTAGTTGGCAACAACAACGCCTAAAACAAGCCATTGCCCAATTGAATACTATAGAAAAGACTATCATTCTGCTTTATTTAGAAGATATCGGCAACGAGGAAATAGCTGAAATCATGGGCATAACTCAGAATCATGTTCGGGTGAAGATGAGTAGAATCAGAACGACTCTTAGGAGCTTAATTAAAACCTAAAGCCATGGAGCTTGACGAATTAAGAGACATTTGGAATGAAACGGCTCAAAAACACAGCGAACGTTATTGGATCAACGCGTCGGTAGTTAAAGGCATGATCGAGCAGCGCTCGCATACCACAGTAGCCAACATTAAACGTACGTTACTTTTCAAAATACGCATGGCTGGTTTTACCGGTTTGGTTTCCTTGGTAATGGCGGGTTTTCATTTATTTAACCCCTTGCAGACACCTCTATTCTTGGAGCAAATGCTGACATTAAATGAAGCAGGTATTATAAATTTGGTTCTGGGAGCCCTGCTTATTGGTATTGCCTATTCGAATTATCAAAACTACCTAAGGATCGTTCGTTTTGATAAATCAGCGGAGCCCTTGCAGCTGACACTGGTCGCTATAAGAGAAATCATACAACGTATTATGAAATTGGTAATTTATTCGGATTTAATCTTCAGTCCTCTTATAGTTGGATTTATAAGTTACCTCAGCCTCTTTCAAAGGGACGGGTTTCTCTTGGATCATAGGATTGCGTATTTATTGCTGGCGGTGACTGTTACAGGCATTTTAAGCTATGTTATTAATCGATGGTTTTTGAAAAGAAAATTTTCCAGAGACCTCAATCGCATCAACGAATGTTTGAATGAACTTGACACGCTGGATCAAGAAACCATTTAACGAGTTTGATCATATGAACTCCTCTCCCCTTGCCAAGAATTAAAAACCATATAAAGTGGATTTACTTGGTGACTTTAAGCGTTTTCCTGCTTAACAAATTGATCG
>JAJCYK010000247.1 GCA_029262935.1 Cytophagales bacterium
ATGGTTTTGCGAAGATTGGTTACCTGTTTGCGTGCATCCGCGATGTCTTCACATATGGTGGTGCCTACCTCCACTACTGCCTGGTGCATTTCTGCTTTCACCTGGTCCTTAATTACTTTATCAGCTTCGTCTACTATCCGTTGCTGATGTGAGGTTAGCTCTAAGGTATTGGGGTCAATTACTTGATACTCCTCCTCAATCCCTAAGGTAAATTTAGTGGCCATTTTTACTGCATTTGGTTCTTGATAAAACTACCCCAAGTGAGATTCATATCTCCCGGCGTTTGGGCTTGGGCCTTTTCTATAGCCATTTTCGCTGCATGCTCTACCACCCAGTCAAAATTATCTTGACCCACCGAGTTAATATCGGCATCGGGGGCGGGATTGCAAAAATCAATGGCATAGGGGACACCGTCTCTTACTGCAAACTCTACAGTATTAAAATCGTAACCTAAGGCAAGGTTCAGTTTAATGGTATAGTCGTGGATGGTTTTTAGTAGTTCCTGAGCTACCGGTGGTCCATCTTTTACATATCTTAAATGATGGGGATTTCGAGGTTCGTATTGCATGATATGTACATATTTCTGCCCCAGACAATAACATCTGAAATATTCTGTGAATTGAATTTCCTCCTGTAGCATCATCACCAATTGTTCTGTTTCTTGATGTTTTTGGAAAAAGTCCTGATCATCTTCCAGTTTATAGACGCTTTTCCAACCTCCTCCAGAATAGGGTTTCATATAGGCAGGAAACCCTATGTAGTTGAATATGTATTCCCAATCAGTGGGGTATTTTAAGTTCCGAAAAGAGTTCTCATCCGTGTCGTCAGGCCGTGCATTTGATGGCAACAGCACGGTTTTGGGCACAGGGACTCCGATAGTTTCAGACAGGGCATTATTAAAAAACTTTTCATCTGCACTAAACCAAAAGGGGTTATTGATTACCGCCGCACCCCCAATAGCTGCATTTTTGAGGTAAGCTCTATAGAACGGTACATCTTGGGATATACGATCTATAATGACTGCGTAGTCCGTCGGTTTGGCTTGCTGCACCACGTCTACGGTGACTGCTTCGGCCATGATTCCTTCTACATTCAGTTGATTGACTCGATCTATAAATGCCCAGGGAAATGTATTTTCCTGGCCAAACAGGATGCCGATCTTTTTCATATTAATCTTTCAGTTTAGGTATGTGTTTAATGTGCTAATTTTGCCAAATAATCCGGAAACATGCTACGCCAGATAGGCCAGTCATGTAGCGCCCAACGGCGCTCGTCCAACCAATGTGCAATCCCTTTTTCATTAAGAAGATGGGACATGTGTAAATTGGCGTCTCTACATATATCCCATTCGCCATATCCTAAAGAGATGTTCATGTTCCACAATTCAGGATGATCACTTCCAGGAAGGTAATCCACCGGATTGTTAAAATAAACATTATCATCATAGTAACCATCAACAAAGTCGCTTATGTCAAAAGCAGCACTCATGCAGAAAAGGTGGCTGACCAATTCAGGATGTTTAAAGGCAAAGTTTGAAGCATGGTATCCTCCGAAACTGGCCCCGGCCATCGCTACTTTCGGAATGTTATAGGATTTGCGAATGGCGTTAACCACTTCCTCTTCAATAAACTTATCGTACCAGATATGATTTTTTACCCGCTCGGCAGGGTGAACAGATTTGTTGTACCAGCTGTAGGCATCCACACTATCAGGGCAATAAATTTTTACTTTGCCATCATCGATCAAATGAGCTACTGAGTCGATGAGTTTAAAATCTTTGCTCTCATAGTATCGCCCTTTGGTACTAGGGAAAACAATTACAGGATAGCCATAATGGCCGTAAACCATCATCTCAATCTCTTTGCTGAGATTAGGTGAATACCACTTTAAATACTCTTCCTTCAAGTTCCTGTTGTTTAGGTATAATTCAACTAACAATAAATAAACAAATATTCTTGAAGTCAATGACTTAGTGAAAAAAAATCAAGTTTTACTTTAAGGCTTGGTAAGAAGGAGCTCTTTTATTTGGCGAAGGATAAATTGATATTCAGTACTAAAAGCTCCTTTCTGATTTTGAAGATAATGGAAAAATGCACCCTCATGCGAGTAACTTGATAGATGATATGGGTCGGGATGGCACTAGCAACTACTTTTGATTATCTTAATGAGGCCCATTTGGACCTAGGTCCTTTGGTCCAGGATCTTTTTGTTAATGGGGAGAGTTAGGGGAATCAACTTGTCGTAAAATCCTCACAAATCGCTCTTTGATCAAGTTTCCGGATCAAACCACAATTCGCACGTGGAAATTCTGACGATATGTATTATAAGATGCACAAAATGCTTTTATTTAGTATGATATTTGTCAGCAGACGATTACCCATAAAGGATTAACTTAGCCTTAAGTAGTACCAAAAGATGAGGAGAATATTAACTATCTGTTACCTGTGCAGTTTTACCTTATCCGTTCTGGGTCAAAGCGAGGATCAGTTCGCCCATCGGGTCTATGTTTTGGGCAATGTATCGGATATTCCTGAAGGCGACGCATTTGTAAGCGGCTTAACCTCTTTGTACAATAGCCATAAAAACAACTACACTTTACTACTAAACGGCGACCTTATCAGTGGTTTAGTAAATGGTAGACTAAGTCAAAAAGATTCCACCAACTTATACTCAATGCTTAGAGCTGCCACCCGTTCCACCAGAGGGCAGGTGGTAATCGTTCCTGGAGATAGGGATTGGGCCGATACGGGTCCAGAAGGCTGGAAGGAAGTGCGACAATTGGAAAAAATCATTAAGGATATGGACTTGGATCAAGTGATCTGGGCTATACCTAAAGGTTGCCCGGGCCCGTTGGG
>JAJCYK010000248.1 GCA_029262935.1 Cytophagales bacterium
TGAATGCGAATCCATGCATAGTAACCCATCTACTGGTCTTCACACCAATGGCACAAATCTTTCGGGGAGGTAATTTGATGGATCCTTGAAAATCCAACCAAACACCCGTGAGTCCCTTAATTCTTCCTCCTACCAAGCCAAAGTCTGCTAATGTATTAATTACTGCCCCTTCAATTTTTCGCAAATACAAGTGAATATCAGTGAAGAAGTTTTCTAAGTCTAAAATAGGGTATCCAACTAACTGTCCTGGGCCATGATAAGTAATATCTCCCCCGCGATTGATCTTGTAGAACTTAGCCTCATGTATTGTTAATTGCTCCTCGGTAAGTAATAGATTACTGAGATTGCCGCTCTTGCCTAAAGTATAAACATTTGGGTGCTGACAAAACAACAGGTAATTCGGGGTTTTTGTGGCCCGGTCGGACTTGCGATTGTTGATCTTTACTGCAACAATTTCCCTTAGTAGGTCCTCCTGCATTTCCCAAGTTTCCTGATAGTCAACCAACCCCAGGTTCTTAAATGTGACTTTTTTGTTCTTTTCGATATACAAACTTAAGGAATATAAGCCTCAAGTACCTTATAAGGAGCAGAGGGAACCAGATGAATTTGATTAATAGTTGCAGGCATTAAAACAGCTTCTCCTTTTTGGACCGTAATGTGTTGCTGATCCCAATGAATTTGTAAGATGCCATCCACACAGACGAAAATAACAAACGAGTCAAGATGGTCATATGAACGGGTTGTGGTTTCATCAAAATACAGTCGATTCACTCGAAAATAGGAACAGCTGGCTAATTCCACGGCATTATTTATGGCCGTGTTATAAGAAGTCTTGTATTGAGGATAGTGTTGATAGTCAATAGCATCAAGAGCCTCATCGGTATGTAACTCTCTTTTGTTGCCGTCCTTATCAATACGATCGAAGTCGTAGATTCTGTACGTTATGTCAGAAGTTTGTTGAATCTCTGCTAGTAGTAACCCTTTGCCAATAGTATGTACGCGACCAGCAGGGATAAAAAACGAATCATCGGCCACTACTGATTCCTCATTCAAAATTGACGTTAATGAGTTATTATTAAAATGCTTTAGATAATCCCTCTTATCTAAAGGTTGATTAAAGCCGGCAATTAAACTAGAACCCTCATCAGCTTGAAAAATGTACCACATTTCCGTCTTCCCCAAAGATCCATGCCGGGATTGCGCCAAATCATCATCCGGATGTACCTGGATGGATAAATCTTGATTCGCATCAATGAACTTTACCAATAGTGGAAATTCTGTCTTATGTTGTTCGTAGACTTTTTCTCCCAACAAGTCTTCTTTATAAGTTTCAATGAGTTGTGGTAGTGTTTGTCCTTTAAGGGGTCCCTCACTAACCACACTAATGTTTCCCTGCACTCCTGAGATTTCCCAAGTTTCACCACAGTTATCAAGAGGAGTAAAATCTTTGTTCAAAACTGTGCGAATTTTTTGTCCTCCCCATATTTTTTCTTTCATAATGGGTTGGAATTTTAGTGGGTAAAGTGGCATCATTTTTACGAGAATTTAAATTTTTTGAAAGTGTTAATCAACAAGTTTGTTGACGAATCATGCGACGTAATTTCACTTTCATCAGACAATTCCGGTAAGATCTTTTTGGCGAGTTGTTTACCTAACTCTACTCCCCATTGATCAAAGCTATAAATATTCCAAATGACTCCTTGCACAAAAATTTTGTGCTCATACATAGCAATAAGGCTACCTAAAGTCCTTGGTGTAAGTTTCTTAAACAGAATGGAATTGGTGGGTTTATTACCCGTAAATACTTTGAACGGTGCCAATTTTTCAATTTTCAGGTCACTCAAACCAGCGGTTTGCATTTCAGATACTACTTCCTGATGTGATTTACCATTCATCAAGGCCTCCGTTTGAGCAAAGAAATTTGATAGCAGCTTGTCATGATGATCTGACAAAGGGTTTTGGCTAAGGGCTGGGGCCATGAAATCGCAAGGGATTATCGCGGTGCCTTGATGAATAAGTTGGTAAAAGGCATGTTGACCATTGGTTCCGGGTTCCCCCCAAATAACGGGCCCAGTGGTATAGTCAATGGCGTTCCCCAGGCGGTCCACATTTTTTCCGTTACTTTCCATGTTGCCTTGTTGAAAGTAAGCCGCAAATCGGTGTAGGTATTGATCATAAGGCAAAATAGCTTCGGAGCTGGTACCCCAAAAATTGATATACCAACAACTGATTAATGCCAAAATAACAGGAATATTGTCGTTTAATTCAGCAGTTTTAAAATGCTGATCCATAGCATGTCCACCTTCTAAGATGGCCAAAAAGTTATCAAATCCCAGATAACACGCAATGGATAGCCCAATAGAAGACCATAAGCTATATCGGCCTCCAACCCAATCCCAAAACCCGAACATGTTTGCTGTATCAATCCCGAATTGTGAAACCGCTTCCTTATTAGTACTAATTGCCACAAAATGTTCTTTTATATATTCTTCATGCTTTGCGGCGTTCAGGAACCAGTCCTTCGCGCTTTGGGCATTGGTCATTGTTTCCTGGGTAGTAAAGGTTTTAGAAGCAATTAAAAATAAAGTAGTTTCGGGGTCCAGCTTTTTTAAAGTCTCTGCAATGTGTGTGCCGTCTACATTAGAGACATAATGAAGTTCTAAGTTGCCAGTGGCGTAAGGTTTTAAGGCTTCTGTGACCATGAGAGGGCCTAAGTCTGACCCCCCTATGCCAATGTTAACCAAAGTCTTTATGGTTTTGCCAGTAAAACCTTTCCACTGTCCTTCGTTCAAAGCATTTGCAAAATTCGCCATTTTATCCAAGGCGGCATTGACTTCAGGCATAACATCTTTACCGTCTACCATCACCGCCGTATTGCTGCGATTTCTTAAGGCGGTATGCAATACCGCTCTGTTTTGAGTAACATTGATTGTTCCGCCTGAGAACATTTAAGCAATGGCTTCTGTATGTTTACATTCTTCAGCCCAGGCTTCTTAGAGTTTTAAAGTTTCAGAAGTCAGCTGATTTTTTGTGAAATGAATGAG
>JAJCYK010000249.1 GCA_029262935.1 Cytophagales bacterium
AGGAGTATGTGGTAGATACGGATGAAGGCCCACGTGCCGATACCAATTTGGAAGTGCTAGCTAAATTGAGACCAGTATTTTCTCAGGGAGGCACTGTCACGGCTGGCAATAGTTCTCAAACTTCTGATGGAGCCGCTTTTGTAATGGTCATGTCCGAAAGAATGGTAAAAGAGCTTAACCTGACACCCATAGCCCGCATGGTAAGCTACACCGCTGCTGGTGTTGATCCTCGCATTATGGGTATTGGACCCGTGGCGGCAGTTCCTAAAGCATTGAATTTAGCAGGACTGAAGTTGGATGATATTGATCAAATAGAACTAAACGAAGCTTTTGCAGCGCAATCCTTAGCGGTAATCAGAGAATTGGGTTTGGATCAAGAAAAAGTCAATGTAAACGGGGGAGCTATAGCTTTAGGTCACCCCTTAGGATGTAGTGGTGCTAAGTTGTCCATTCAGCTTTTTAATGAAATGCGCAGACGGGAGCAAAAGTACGGTATGGTAACCGCCTGTGTAGGTGGAGGACAAGGAGTAGCCGGAGTATTTGAATTTTTGAATTAAGAAATAAATTTTTATAAAATGAGTACAGCGATTAAAAACCAAGCCATCAAGGGCGGTGAATTTCTAATAAAGGCCACCGAGGCTAGAGATGTATTTATTCCCGAGGAATTTACCGAGGAGCAGTTAATGATCAAACAATCCTGTCAGGATTTCTTGGATCAGGAGATCTATCCTATTTTGGATGATATTGATAGCATGAAACATCCGGATTTAATGCCCTCACTAATGGACAAAGCGGGTGAATTGGGATTGCTGGGCACTGCTGTGCCGGAACAATTTGGAGGGTTTGGTATGAACTTTAATACTTCTATGCTGGTGGCGGAAGTGCTTGGAGCAGGCCATTCCTTTGCAGTGGCTATGTCCGCACATACGGGGATCGGAACTTTGCCTATTCTATATTATGGTAATGAGGCCCAAAAGGCCCAATACTTGCCAAAACTGGCTACCGGTGAATGGAAAGCAGCTTACTGTTTGACAGAACCAGACTCCGGATCCGATGCCAACGCCGCTAAAACCAAAGCAGAATTGACACCAGATGGGAAGCACTACGTCATTAATGGTCAAAAAATGTGGATCACAAATGGAGGCTTCGCCGACATTTATACCGTATTTGCCCGTATTGAAGACGATAAATATTTAACGGCATTTATTGTTGAAAAAACCCGTGATGGCATCACCATGAACGAGGAAGAACATAAGATGGGAATCAAAGGCTCATCCACTCGTCAAATATTTTTCAACGATTGCCAAATACCGGTGGAAAACATGCTGTCCGCACGGCAGAATGGCTTTAAGATAGCCGTAAATATTTTAAATATAGGTCGGATCAAGCTGGGAGTAGGAGGCATTGGAGCCTCAAAAGCGGTGTTGGGCCAGGCTACAAAATATGCGAATGAACGCAAGCAATTTGGGCAGTCCATTTCCAGCTATGGGGCTATAAAGCACAAGTTAGCAGAGACCGCCGCGCATGTTTATGCTAGCGAGGCCGCACACTACCGGGCAGGTCAAAACATAGATGACGCTTACGATGCCTTAGTGGTTGAGGGTATGGAGCCCGCGGAAGCTCGACTTAAGTCCTTAGAACAATTTGCCATCGAGTGTGCTATATTAAAAGTACATGGCTCAGAAGTACTCGATTTTGTCGTTGACGAAGGAGTACAAATCTACGGAGGTATGGGTTATTCAGCTGATGCCCCTATGGATCGCGCCTATCGCGATGCTCGTATCAATCGAATATTTGAAGGTACCAACGAGATCAATCGTATGTTGGTATTGGATATGATGATAAAGCGAGCATTTAAAGGGGAGCTGGATTTAATGGGCCCTGCGCAAGCAGTGGCAAAAGAACTAGTGGCCGTTCCTGATTTTGGAGCGGGGCAAGAGGATGTTCAATTCGCTGCCGAAAAGAAAGTAATAGGAAATTTAAAAAAGGCCGCTCTAATGATAGCAGGTGCTGCGGTACAACAGTTCATGCAAACGTTAAGCGATGAGCAGGAGATCTTAATGCATCTGGCTGACATGTTGATTCAAATTTATGCAGCGGAATCTGCCCTTCTACGCACAGAAAAGCTCATAGGACAAAGAGGAGAGGAAGCCTGCCATCATCAAATAGATATGGCTAAGACCTATTTGCATTATGCTGTAGACGAATCGCAACGTGCAGGTAAGCAGGCCATTTATGCCTTTGCTTCTGGAGATGAACTTCGGATGATGTTGTTGGGCCTCAAGCGATTTACTAAGATTGATCCTTTCAATCTTAAAGAAGCCAGACGACGCATAGCTGATGCTATGATTGAAAAGAATGATTACATCTACTAATTAATTTTTGAAGTAAAAATAAACCCTGTAGTCCTTTCAACTACAGGGTTTTTTAGTGGTTATTTTTCTGCAAAAATGACCTGGTCCACAATGTGCACCACTCCATTGCTGGCGTCAATGTCAGCGGTGGTTACCGTAGCATTGCTTAGTTTCAGGTCTTGGTCTTTGGAGATTTGCAAAACATAACCGCTTAAAGAGGAAGCTTGTCCACCATCCAACAGGTCAACTGATCGGTAAACCTCTGGCAATACGTGGTTGGAGAGTATTGCCACTAGTTCCTCTTTATTTGCCGGATCTAACAGCTTATCTAGTGTTCCCTCAGGCAATTCCGCGAAAGCTTCGTCTGTAGGAGCTAGTACGGTTAAGGACACAGAATTCTTAAGAGTCTCCTGCATTTCTGCAGCTTCTAAAAGCTTGGAAAATGTGGTAAATGACCCATGTCTGTTAGCAATATCTAAAACGTTTGGTTGTTCTTCGGTAAGTACCTCCTCTAGCTCATCCACGATCTCAATATCCTCTAATTCAGGGGCAGTGGCTGACGGAGCTTCATTCGAGTTTGGAGCAGTACAGGCTGCTAGTGAAAATGTCAGTACTACTGCTATTTTAAAAAATTTACTATACAACATACTTCTTGATTTTGATTTCATTAAATAATTCCAAGAAGTGTACCGCAATGGGCTTTGCTGATAGCAATTGCAAGAAATATTTCGTTAGTCCCTGAACTGCAATGAATTGTGGAATGTGAGATTATGGACCCTACGGATTGACCGTCACCTAAAATGAGTAACAATTACTCAAAATGAGGAAAACACTCCAAGTAAGACCAATATGCAGTCTTACTAGTGGTCTTTTTCCACTTCTAAGATGACATCAATGCTACTCCTTGCCACGAAATGATAATTGGGTCGGGCTTTTTGGTAAATGTTTTGAGCAAGAATAAGTCCTGTTTCCGATTCGGCCAATGCCTTATATAAGGGTACTAAGAATTTCCGGCGACCCACGGTTATCAAAAACTTCTCCAGGGCCTGATAGGCGGGCGTGTATTGTCTTTGAATGCACTGCAAATACCAAGCTGCCTGGATCTCTGCATTCCCGCTGTTGGTGAAGTTAAACCGGCTATCAAGCTGAGACAGCTTCGTGCTGTCAACAGCGACGGGTAGGTTTTTAATAAAATGCAGCCACTCGTGCGTACTCCATTTGTTCGTATTAATAGGGTTGCCTTGGTTCCATTGGGCTAGTTTTTCTTCCACTATTTTGAAACGATCGGACACGGGTTTAGGCCTATCTTCCGGCAACCCAGGACCATAGATCCAAGCATTTATATCTTCGGAATAAATATTTATATGGTGCTTCTCAATCAAGTTTTTTTGCAAATACGCTAGAAATTGAGCTGTTGTGATGCTTCTAAAAGCATTATTTTCGAAATAGGTTTTTAGAAATTCATCCCAAAGCTCCCGACCAACACGTTCCTCCATCCATCTTAAAAAAAGATAACCTTTATCATATGCAATTGCGGTCATACCATCGTCTGGGTTGCGGTCCTGGAGGTTCAGCTGTAGGTGAGTGTCCGCCTTGTTGCCCTGTTCACGCAGCTCTTTTATTTCTGCTTTTAAGTCTTGTAACGCCAGGGAAGCTAACATTTCAGAGTAATCGAGCCCATATAATGCTTCCATAATCCGTTGTTCAAAGTAAACGGTGAAGCCCTCATTTAACCAAAAGTCCTCCCAGGTGGCATTGGTTACTAAGTTGCCAGACCAACTGTGGGCCAACTCATGAGCTACTAAAGAGGTAAGAGAGCGATCTCCCGCGAGGATGGTAGGCGTGGCAAAAGTTAATCTAGGGTTTTCCATACCTCCAAAGGGAAAGCTGGGAGGTAAGACCAATAAGTCGTATCGTTCCCAGCGGTAGGGACCATAAAGAGCCTCTGCGGCTTCTATCATAGGCTCTAATTCTGTGAACTCATTTTTGGCTTTTTCCAGGATCTTCGGTTCACTATAGACCCCAGAACGAGGGCCTAAAGATTCAAAACGAAGATCGCCTACAGCCAACGCCATTAAGTACGCCGGAATGGGCTGGTTCATTTTAAATTTGTAGACTCCTTGGGCATTCTTTTCTTGTGGATTGGAAGCACTCATTAAGGCCAGTAAATGAGCTGGAACTTCTACTTCTGCCTCATAGGTAAATCGAATTCCAGGAGAGTCTTGTAAAGGAATCCAAGACCGCGCCAGTATGGCTTGGGATTGAGTAAATAAAAACGGCGACGTCTTACCGGAGGTTTGTTGGGGGCTTAGCCATTGCAATGCTTCAGCAGAGGAAGATGTGTGATAATAAACATGCACCCATTCCGTGTCATCTTGCAAAGCAATCCTCAATGGGCTTCCTAAGATTGGATCGGCATCCCCTTGGGCATATTTAGTGTCGATCTCACCCTGATCGGTATCTATGGTAACTTTTTCTATGGTGAGATCTTTTGTGTCTAAAACTATGTTTTTAGCGGTGGGATCTCTTAATATTTTTATAGACGCTCGTGCGTAAATTCTTGAGCTGTCAAAATTAACCTGAGCCTTCCAAACTAAATGCTGCATGATTGCTTTTTCAGGATCCGAAAAGCTGTGGATGTCTTTTACCGGAGTAGTCATGAGGTTTTCGTCAGTGGTGTTGTTCGTAAGGCGATCGTTGGTTGGTTGATCCTGGCAACCCAAAATCACTAAGCAACAAAGCATTCCTAGCCACGCAATCTTTTGCATCGTTATTTGCGAATCTTGTTTGCCTTGAATTTAAAGAAATAAACGGTAATTGGTGTGGGAACAGGAAGCTGTTTTATTTAGGCAACTCCTTTAAAATGATTCTGGACCTTTTTAGGGATTCGTATTGACTTACATCACACCTGACCAGTAAACTGCTGGGGTACATAGCTAATATTTGACAACCACTATCACAAACGATTCGGGTATCTTCCGTGGTTCTAGTAGTGACGATGAGGTCCTTCATTTTCTTCTTCATTAACCTAACTGTTCAGACATTTGTGATTAAGGCTGGCTTCTCACACTTAAAGAGAAGGTTGCTACCATTTTTACCTT
>JAJCYK010000250.1 GCA_029262935.1 Cytophagales bacterium
GTAGCAGCTCAGCAATTCTTAAATATCATGTTTTCAGTACCCCAATTATCGGTAAGATTAAAAGACATTCCGGCCGCTCATTATAAAATGGTAAACTTCTATACAAACTATTGGCTGGAAAACCGAGAAACTTTAATTAATGGCAGGTTTCAAGCCACCAACCCTGCAGGGAACTACCCAGTTTTAAGTGCCACTTACCAGGGGAAAGTCATCAAAGCTATTTATGAAGAGTCGGTAGTCCACCTGGCAGATTCTTCCATAGTGCATCTGATAAACGCCAAAACTTCACCAGATATTTTTGTTAAATGTGCACAAGCCAGGACGCTTCAGATGGAAGTGTGGGACTGCTTGGGGCAAAAGCTAGTGCAGCGGGAATTACGGCTCAATGAAGGGTTGAATATTTTACAAGTGCCACCGGCTGGCATGGTAATTCTGAATAATTAAATAGAAATGTACTTAACTTATCCATATACTTTATGAAATATTTACACATTGCTGTGCTGTTGGTGACCATTGGATCTTTTACTGCGTATGCTCAGGATATCACCCTTTCTTCCCCAAATGATATTAATAAGATCAATATTTTTATTGGTGAAAACATCTCTTATGAGGTAATCCATCGGGATCAAAAGATTCTTGAAAGATCTCCAATGTCTATCACCATCAATGGCAGAGAGTTGGGGGTAAATCCTCGAGCCAGGAGCCCTCGGAGGCGTGCGGTGGATCAGTTGATTAATCCTGTGGTTAAGGTTAAACGCGCACAAATTAGAGACCATTTTAATGAAATTGAAATCCCCTTCCGAGGTGGTTATTCCGTAATATTTAGAGCATATGACGACGGCGTAGCCTACCGATTTCGTACCAATCTGAAAGGATTGATCACCGTTGATTCAGAAAATGTGTCCTACAATTTTCCCCTAAACCATTCCGCAACTTTCCCCATAGCTGATGGCTATTACACACATTACGAAAGAGGCAGTACCACACAAAACATAAACGATTTAAGCGACGATCAATTTAGTTGCTTGCCAGTTTTAATAGCGAGGGAGTCCGGGCAGAAAATGGTTATCACAGAAGCGGACCTCTATGATTACCCTGGATACTATTTGGAAAAAGGAGGAGAAAGTGCCTTGCAGAGCACCTTTCCGAGATACCCTAAGACTTACAAAGCTTCTACGGACCGTGATGTGATTCCGGAATTGCGCGAAGATTTTATAGCTCGAACCAATGGTCGTAGAGTATACCCTTGGCGATTGATGGTGATTTCAGATAACGACGCTGAGCTGTTACAGAATGAAATGGTATATAAACTGTCACGTCCTTTAATGCTTTCGGACGTGTCTTGGATCAAGCCGGGTAAAGTGGCTTGGGATTGGTACAATGCCAATAATGTATTTGGGGTTGATTTCCAGTCAGGTATCAATACCGATACTTATAAGTACTACATTGATTTCGCAGCTAAATACAATTTGGACTATGTGATTTTAGATGAAGGTTGGTATGATATTAAAACGAATGATCTAATTCATCCCGTGCCATCCATAGATATGCCGGCATTAGCAGCGTACGGCAAAGAGAAAAGTGTAGACCTGATTTTGTGGGTTACCTGGAAGGCTTTGGAGGACAATTTAGCCGGAGCTTTGGAGCAATTCAGCGATTGGGGAATAAAAGGTATAAAAGTGGATTTTATGCAGCGGGACGATCAGTGGATGGTTCAATATTATGAAAAAGTAGCTAAGGCCGCAGCCGAACACCATATGTTGGTGGACTACCACGGTTCGTACAAACCATCAGGCTTGAGGAGAGCATATCCTAACGTGATAAGCCGGGAAGGGGTCAGAGGGTTAGAGCAACACAAATGGGTGGGACAGTTCGCCAACCCAGAAAATGATTTGATAATACCTTTTACAAGACAGTTGGCTGGTCCTATGGATTATACCCCAGGAGCGATGCGAAATGCTCAAAAGGCGAATTATCAGCCAATATTCAACAGGCCTATGTCATTAGGTACACGTTGTCATCAATTGGCTATGTACGTTATTTATGAAAGCCCTTTACAGATGTTAGCAGATGCCCCGAGTAACTATCTGAATGAAGAGGAATGCATGGAGTTTCTTTCAAAAGTCCCCACAGTATGGGACGAAACGGAAATATTGGAGGCTTCTTTTGGCGATTATATAGTAACAGCCCGTAAGCATGGTGAAAACTGGTACGTCGGCGCAATGACCGACTGGGACGCCAGAGATTTAAAATTAGACCTCTCTTTTTTAGAAGAGGGCAACTATCAAATTCAGTATTATCAAGATGGCATCAATGCCGAAAATTATGCCAGCGATTATAAGATGATAAAGCAAGAAGTCTCCTCTAAAGACACGTTCAACATTCATCTTGCTTCCGGAGGGGGATGGGCGGCTATGATAATAAAGCAACCCTAATAATTGTAACAAGATTGATGCGGCATAGTTTACTAGTTCTTTTAACCATGATGCCCTGGCAGGGGTATCTCCAAATTACCTATGGAATATATAAGGGATAAGGCACCAGAAATAAAGATATCTTCAATTGATGACTTGCAACATGTTAGTGTGGTTCTTACGTCTTCTAGCCACCAGGTTTACTGTTATAAATTCACTGTAACTACCTCTCAAAAACCTCCGGCTCCCATAACATTAAACTGGCGCGTTCCGGCTTTGAATGTTAAAGGCGTTTGGAAAAGCAGTTCTTTACTTAGCAAAAGGTTACAAGCGGATTGGGAACTAGAACATCTGGAGTCCCGCATCTCTGTGCATGCTCCAGTGGTAGCCCTTTTTGGCAACTCTGATATAAATTACCTCACGTTTGCTGCTTTAGATGCAACAAATAAGCTGGAAATGAATGCGCGCATCAGAGAGGAGGATGGATACGTCTATTGTTTTATTAAGTTCTTTACAGAAGTACAACAACCCTTTGATACTTATGAAACTTCTTTGCTTTTGGACCTGCGTGCCATTCATTTTGGAGAATCCTTAAAGGAGGTTAGTAAGTGGTGGGAACAAAATCGATATACAGCGTTGAAAGCACCTCCAGAAGCATTTCTTCCCGTTTACTCCACTTGGTATTCCTATCATCAAGATCTAAGCACAGAAGCTTTGTTAAAAGAATGCCAACTGGCTGCCAATTTGGGCTACGGAACTATTATTGTAGACGACGGTTGGCAAACGGTGGACTCCAATCGGGGCTATGATTTCACAGGAGACTGGAATCCGGAACGACTCCCTAAAAT
>JAJCYK010000251.1 GCA_029262935.1 Cytophagales bacterium
TAAGCAAATGAAAGGTATTCGTCCCTAAATCAATGATAGCAATATGGATCATACTGGCGAAGTAAATTTGGCGAATATAATATTTTATTCATTGTAAAAACCCCCTCCAATGAAATAAATGATATATTTATGGGGCATATCAAAGGTTCACTAAATGACCAAAACTAAAGACAATAAAGGGTTGTACACACTCCCTAGTAATCAAGAGAAAATTGATTTATTAAAACGAAAGAACGAAGAAGCTTTACTGGGAGGGGGAGAGGCCAGAATCGCTTCTCAGCATAAAAAAGGAAAGCTCACCGCGCGGGAGCGTTTGCATATGCTGTTGGACGAAGGTTCATTTCAAGAAATCGGCAAATTCGTAATGCATCGCTGCAAGGATTTTGGACTTGATAAGCAGCATTACTTAGGAGACGGAGTAGTTACTGGGTTTGGTACCATCAACGGTCGCCTGGTATATGTATTTTCCCAGGATTTTACAGTTTTTGGAGGATCTTTGTCTGAAACTCATGCAGAGAAGATTGTTAAGATCATGGACCTGGCTATGAAAAACGGGGCACCAGTAATTGGCCTCAACGATTCTGGTGGCGCCAGAATCCAGGAAGGAGTAGTGTCTCTTGGAGGATATGCAGACATCTTTTATCGCAATACGTTAGCTTCAGGGGTAGTGCCACAAATATCCGCCGTAATGGGACCCTGCGCCGGTGGAGCAGTGTATTCACCTGCCATTACGGACTTTGTGCTGATGGTTGAGAAAACTTCATACATGTTTGTAACTGGCCCTAATGTTGTCAAAACGGTTACCCACGAAGAGGTCACATCAGAAGAATTGGGAGGAACCTCTGCGCATAGTACTAAAAGTGGTGTCACTCATTTCTCCTGCAGTAATGAAGTGGAGTGTATTAATAACATCAGGCAACTAATTAGCTATATGCCTCAGAATTGCGAAGAACAATCACCTGTTTATCCATATCAATCAGACAGTTCTGAGAGTCGCCCCCAACTGAACGATATAATGCCGGAGAATCCCAATCAACCTTACGATATGCGCGAAGTCATAGGAGATGTCGTGGACCCGGATTCGTTTTTAGAAGTACATAAAAATTTTGCAGAGAATATTGTTGTAGGGTTTGGACGGCTGGCTGGCAAAAGCATCGGAATAGTAGGCAATCAACCGGCAAGCATGGCGGGTGTACTGGATATTAATGCCAGCACGAAAGCAGCTCGATTTGTTCGTTTCTGCGACGCGTTCAACATTCCTCTTTTGGTGTTTGAGGATGTCCCAGGATTCTTACCAGGAACGGATCAAGAATGGCATGGCATTATAGCGCATGGGGCCAAATTGTTGTACGCCTTTTGCGAAGCCACCGTGCCTCGGGTAACGGTGATCACTCGAAAAGCTTACGGCGGAGCATATGATGTAATGAACAGCAAACATATAGGGGCTGATATGAATTTTGCTTGGCCTACCGCGGAAATAGCAGTAATGGGAGCCAAAGGAGCCTCGGAAATAATTTTTAAAAAAGAAATTGCTGAAGCTGACGATCCTCAAAAAGCGTTGGATGAAAAAGTAGAAGAGTATACCCAAAAATTCGCCAATCCTTATCGAGCAGCGCATCGGGGATTTATTGACGAGGTTATACTGCCGGAAAACACGCGCATCAAATTAATTCAAGCCTTTAATATGCTTAAAAATAAAGTGGATAAGATCCCAAGAAAGAAACACGGGAACATTCCATTATAAGATATAAGATCATGGATAAAGAAAGCAATGCCTTTTTAAAAAAGTACCTTAATAATGCGTCTCCTACGGGGTTCGAATCGTCTGGTCAGCAAATCTGGCTGGACTACATGAAGGCTTACTCCGACCAATACTTTACAGATACTTATGGTACCGCGGTAGCAGTTATTAATCCTCAATCAAAATATAAAGTGGTCATTGAGGCGCATGCAGATGAAATTGCCTGGTTTGTGAATTATATCACGGATGATGGGTACATTTATGTGCGCCGAAACGGTGGTTCAGACCACCAGATCGCTCCTTCCATGAGAGTTAATATTCATACAAAGAAAGGCATAGTAAGAGGGGTGTTTGGTTGGCCGGCTATACACGTCCGGACCGCTGGAAAAGAACAAACGCCCACGTTGAAAAACATTTTCATTGATTGTGGCTGCTCCTCTAAAGACGAGGTTTTGAAATTGGGGGTGCACGTAGGTAGTGTGATCACCTTTAATGATGATTTTATAACTCTAAACAAAACCTTATATACGGGTAGGGCTCTCGACAATAGAATGGGCGGATTTATGATTGCCCAAGTGGCCCGCAAACTGAAAGAAAACCAAAAGAAATTACCATTCGGCTTATACGTGGTAAATGCGGTTCAAGAGGAGATTGGTCTTAGAGGGGCTCAAATGATTGCACATCGCATAAAGCCCAATTTAGCCATTGTAACAGATGTGTGTCATGATACCGCATCACCTATGTATGACAAGAAAGTTAGTGGTGACCAAAAGTGCGGTAAGGGACCCGTTTTAACCTATGGACCAGCAGTGCACAACAATGTCCTGGATATGTTGATAAGTGTAGCCGAAAAAAAGAAAATACCTTTTCAGCGAGCAGCAGCCACGCGTTCTACAGGCACGGATACCGATGCCTTCGCCTATAGCAATGAAGGTGTACCTTCAGCATTAATCAGTCTGCCTTTAAAATACATGCATACCACTGTGGAAACAGTCCATAAAACGGATGTGGAAAATGTCACAAACTTGATGTATGCATTCTTGCTTCAGCTTAAAAGTGGACATGATTTTAGTTATTTGAAATAGGGCGTGCCCAGTAGTTACAAAGATCATTTAGGAAACGAAATCTTTCTTCCCAACAATTTGCGGAGAGTCATTTCCCTAGTCCCTTCTTTAACGGAATTGCTATTCGACCTGGGCCTAGACAGGGAAATAGTAGGTGTGACCAAATACTGTGTTCATCCCAGGGATAAGGTAAAATATAAAACGAAAATAGGAGGGACTAAAAAGCTAGATATCCCCCTCATTAATACGTTGCAACCACAACTGATCATTGCCAATAAAGAAGAAAATGATAAAGAACAAATTGATATCCTCAGGCAAAACCATCAAGTGTGGGTAAGTGATGTGAAAAGCCTGGCAGATGCACTGACCGTCATTGAAGATTTGGGACAATTGTTAAACCTTGCCAAGAAAGCTCAGGAATTAATACGGCAGATAAGAACGAACTTTTCTACTTTAAAGCCCCCCTTAAGTATTTCAAAAGTTTTGTATTTAATTTGGCGAAAACCGTATATGTCAGTGGGCACAGACACTTTTATACATGATATGTTGGATTGCGCCGGATTCTCTAATGTGGTACAAAGCACCCGATACCCAGTCCTTGTGCCGGCAGAGATACAGTCCTTAAATGCACAAATGATTATGCTTTCGTCCGAGCCTTTCCCATTTGCTAAAAAGCACCTAAGGGAACTGCAAGAAATCTGTCCTCAAGCTGTTGTAAAACTAGTTGATGGAGAAATGTTCAGCTGGTATGGTAGTAGAATGCTTAAAGCACCGGACTACTTCCGGAGTTTGGATGTAGACTTGTCGAAGTAAGTCCTGCAATGGCCAAATCATCCCAAAACCCGGGATAGCTTTTGTGTACCACATCAGGTTCTTCAATTACTAAGGGAATTCTTAACGCCAGTGGAGCTAATGCCATGGCCATACGATGGTCCTCATAGGTGTGAAAAGTAATAGTGGTTTCTGGCAGTTCTTTAGTGGGAACTAATTCCCAGGACGCGTCTTTTTCAATTAACCGGGCACCTAACTTCCCTAGATCTTCTTGTAGGGCAAATATTCGATCTGTTTCCTTAATTCGTAGACTTTCCAATCCTGTAGCCCTACAACTAACACCAATAACAGCACACAACGCCATAACAGTTTGACCAAGATCCGGACAACTTGCAAAGTCATAACTAACCTCTTGTTGCTCCCTTGGTACACGCGTTAAGGTTACGCCATTTTCATGAAAAACCGACTGTACACCCAATGGCAGCATCATCTCGGCAATTTGGCGATCTCCTTGCAAGGAATCATCTTGCAAGCCAGCCAGAGTGATTTCTCCTTGTTGTGATAAAGCGACTACACTATACCAATAACTGGCGGCGGACCAATCGGATTCTACAGTGAATTCCCTGCCCTGATATGTTTGAGGTAAAACCGAAATTACCCGGTCTTCCCATTGGTGATTTACTCCGAACCATTCCATCAATCTTAATGTCATTCGAACATAGGGTTCACTCATAAGCTTGCCCTCGATCCTGAGTTTTAGCCCATCTTTAAGCACTGGCGCCATCATGAGTAGAGCGGAAATGTATTGGCTACTTACATTTCCTGGAATGCTCAGTTCATTAGTTAGTTGCTGACCAAACCCTTTGATATCCAAAGGTGGGTAGCCCTCATTTTTAGAATAACTGATTTCTGCGCCTAACTTGTTTAGAGCATCTACCAATATCTTAATAGGTCTTTGTTGCATTCGGGCTGTACCTGTAAGCCGTTTGTTCTTGTTTGATAGTGCTAGATATGCAGTTAGGAAACGCATAGTGGTGCCGGCATCTTGTACATCCAACACCCCTCCATCTTCCGCCAAAAGAGCTTTCATGATCAGGGTATCTCTGGCAGTAGAAAGGTTTTTTAAGTGGCAAGGTGTAGGACATAGGGCCGCAATGATCAGCGCCCGATTACTAATGCTTTTGGAGGCAGCCATAGTAATAGTGCTTGAAACTATTTCTGTTTGTTTAGGAAGAAATATTGAAGGAGAGCTTACTACGGTCACAACCTGCGGTTTATTATTTTTAATGTAACTTAAGGAGTACTAGTTACTGGCAACTAAATTACATAACAATATCAAATTTGGCACGTAATGTGTATTAGTATTGATAATGTTTCATATAATTAAACACTTTAATGAATAGATCAGAAAAAACCTTGTTTGCCTTTTTAGTAGGGGCCACCGCTGGATTGGCTGCCGGAATCCTTTTTGCTCCTGATAAGGGCGAACGAACTCGTAGAAAATTATCGCGCAGGGCTGATGCCCTAAAAGACGAATTAAAAGAGAATATAGATTCTCAAAAAATAAAGAAAATGGCCAACTCTGCACTCACCGAGGTTGAGAAATACGGTCAAAAGATTACCGAGTTGATGAAAAACTAACTATTGCTCGTGGTAATATCCCATAGCTTCCATAATGTCAGCTGAAGTTATAGTTACATCGAAAGTGGCTGTCCCCAGTTGCTGCAATAGCGTACATTTAATTTGCCCATTACTATTTTTCTTGTCTTGAAGCGTATTTTGGGCAATTGCTTGCCACGTAGTCTCTTCTATGTGGACCTTGCCAAACCAATGAAGCAACTTATCAGTAATCTCTTTTAGGTCTGTGCTTGGAAGCCCTGTGATCTTATTTGAGAGATATGCCTCGGCGATCATGCCAATAGCAATGGCCTCCCCATGAAGTAAAGGTGTCGGTTGGGACAAGTAAAAGCGTTCTATGGCATGCCCTATGGTATGACCATAGTTAAGAATTTTCCTCAATCCAATTTCTTGAGGATCTTCCTCAACCACTTGTTGTTTGGTATACACGCTGTGCGCAATATGTTCTTGCCAAGGTTGTTCTTCCCAAGTGAACTTATGGATATGTCGCCAATGCTTATGATCAGTGATCAAAGCATGTTTTAACACCTCAGCAAAACCTGAACGCAGCTCCTGGTATGGCAATGTTTGTAAAAATTCCGTACTAATAATGATCTTATCAGGGTCCTGAAAAAGACCGATATGGTTTTTAAACCCTTGAAAGTCAATTCCTAACTTTCCACCAATTGAGGCATCTACTTGAGCTAAAAGTGTTGTCGGTAGGTTAATAAATGAAAGTCCTCGTTTGAAAGTAGCCGCACAAAATCCTCCCATGTCTCCAATCACCCCACCTCCTAGGTTAATCAGCAAGGACTGACGGTCCATTTGATGGTGGGTCATTTGCCCCCATATGGTATTGCAAGTATCCAATTTCTTGAAAGCTTCCCCAGCAGGAATTTCTAAAATGTGATGTGCAGGTAGAGATTGTTCAATTAGGGGGTAACAGAATTCTTTGGTATTTGTATCGACCAATACCCCTAGTTGGCTGCATGTGGTTTTTTTTAAATACTCGCTTAATGTTTCTTGTACCCGTGTCGTGACGGCCACTTTTGAGGTAATTTCTGTCATATTAAACCTTCAACAATCAATAATTCTAGCGATTTTCTATATTTGCAGCATTATGGAATTTAAACCACCAATTTCATTCGAGGACACTTCGATAGCGTTCTCATCCAAGTCTAATCAGGCCCTGAGGAGAACCTCAAGATTATTCGCGATTATGAATTATCCTTGGTTGGTAAATTTAGGCACTAATTTCATAAAAGTAGCACTAAAACTAAGGTTACCAGTTAAATCCCTAATTCGACAAACCATTTTCAAACAATTTTGTGGAGGTGAATCGATTGAGGCCTGTAAGGAGACATCATTGGCCTTACATAAATACGGCATTGGTACTATTCTGGATTATTCTGTAGAAGGGACCGAGCGAGAAGAGGATTTTGAAAGTACTACTTTGGAAACCCTCAACACCATTCAGCAATCCAGTATCAACTCCAAGAACCCATTCTGTGTTTTCAAAGTGTCGGGTATTGCTAGTAATTTGTTATTAGAAAAGATGCATCACGGAGAACCATTAAATACCGCACAGCAAGACTCCTGGAATCGGGTTAAGGACCGGGTGTATCGTATTTGTAAGGCCGCAGTAAATCATGACATACGCATTTTAATCGACGCCGAAGAAAGCTGGATACAGAATCCCATTGATGATCTGGCCTATGAGCTTATGCAACAGTTTAACCAAGATAAGACGGTAGTCTACAACACTTTTCAGATGTATCGTCACGACATGTATCAAAAGCTAAAGGCCGCTTTCCATATGGCAGTGACTTATAATTTCCATCTAGGAGTAAAACTCGTGCGAGGGGCTTATATGGAAAAAGAGCGAGACCGAGCTGCTGAAAAAGGCTATCCAAGTCCTATACAACGTAACAAAGAGGCGACAGATGAAGATTTCAATCAAGCACTGACTTTTTGTGTAGATAATAATCAGCGTATTGATTTATGCTGCGGTTCCCACAATGCCTATAGTAATTACTATCTCACTGTACTGATGGAAAAGTATCGTATCAAACCAAACGACCCGGGCATCTACTTTGTTCAATTGTTTGGGATGAGCGATAATATCAGTTACAACTTAGCTTATGCTGG
>JAJCYK010000252.1 GCA_029262935.1 Cytophagales bacterium
GTTTTTATTTTTTAAAAGGCCTATACGACATCCGTTTTGAGTCGAATTAATAACTAAATCGTTACTCAAGACTTTATTGTTTTAATTAACTAATAAGAAAGATGTGCATAGCAGAAGCAAATAGATCACTTGCTATAGTGAATTATCTATTTCTTCTTATGTCTGTTTTTTCTAAGTCGCTTTTTCCGCTTATGGGTAGCGATCTTATGTCGTTTACGTTTTTTACCACAAGGCATAATCTAATTTTTTAGCTCCCAACACCTCGGTTGAGAAATTTTACAATTTTATTTCAATTTTTTCAAATACTCTTCAATGGTGGTTTGCACTTCTGGATCGGTATCCATGGTTTGAACCTTTAAGAATTGCTCCTTGGCTTTGATCAAAGCCTTTGACTCAAAGTATGCAACTCCCAAATAAAATTGTCCTTCCAGGTTATCCGGATGCGATTCCACTAATTTTTCAAAACGTTGGACTGCTTTATCAAATTGACTTGATTGCAACGATAACAGTCCCAAGTTATATAGAGCCAGATCATTTTCTGGGTCATTCTCAATTACCTCCCGCAATAGTATTACCCCTTGCATGGGTTGGACCGGTAAATGAGTAAGTGCCATTTTGGTCTTAACATTGTGGAGGTTGGGATCTTCAGCTAAAGCTTTTTGATAATACTCTCTGGTCTTTTCACCCCAGTAACTCTGTTCTTCCAGTTCCACTGCGTAACTAAACGCTTCAAAATGACCGTTTCCAGCCTTTATGAACCTGGATAAAACAGGCTCATAGGTTGCCGCCTGAGCGTAATAATAGGCAGCGCTGTCCAAGAATTTTAAATTGGCAAATATACCTGCCAAGGAATCTGCAAAGCTAGCACTTTTTTCTGGATTATCTTGATTTTTAAAGTCTTCTTTGAAGTCAAATATTTGTTGTGCCTCACTTTCAGTAAGTTCACGATCATGTGCGAAGCCAATGTTTTCAGGAACGGAATTGCTTAATTCTGTTGAATCTTCTGTTTCACTATTTTCCACCACTACTTTAGGCAAGAAGTATATGCCCACTAAAAATAGAATGGCTACAACGGATAAAATGGTTCTCGACACGTGCATAACTTACCGAGTGACTGATAAAGTCACTAACTGTTTATGCTTTTTACTCGATCGCTGTTCTTTATTTTCTCAATAAAAACTTTTGAAGGCTTGAAGCTAGGAATGTAATGCTCATCAATAATGATGGCGGTATTTTTAGAAATATTTCGAGCGATTTTTCGAGCACGTTTTTTATTGACAAAACTACCGAACCCTCTAACATATATGTTCTCTCCGCTGGACATGGAGTTCTTAACTACACTAAAAAAGGCTTCAACCGTAGTGGTTACATCTGCCTTATCTATACCAGTTTTTTCAGCTATCTCAGCTATTACATCTGCTTTAGTCACTGTTCTTAATTTTAAATGAAAAAATTCGTTAAAATTCTAATTACCAAGTAATTTTGGGTTGACAAAGGTAAAGTGTCCCGCCTTAATTTAAAAGCAAATAAATTAAAATTATTGTAAAAGATCGGTTCTAATTTTCCTTCATTGAAAAGATATTCTCCGAACCCCGTATTTACACGCGACCTCATTGTCTGGTATCAACAAAACCAGCGCAAACTTCCGTGGCGACTTACCAAGGATCCTTATAAAATTTGGTTGTCAGAAATCATCTTGCAACAAACCCGGGTAGCACAAGGTTTACCCTACTTTGAGCGATTCGTAGAGACCTTCCCTACTGTGCAAGATTTGGCAAGAGCACCTCTACAGCAAGTTTTACGTTTATGGCAAGGATTGGGTTATTATTCACGAGCACGAAATTTGCACAACTGCGCCCTGGAAGTAGTCCAACGCTACCAAGGAACGTTTCCCTCACGATATAAAGATTTAATTCAACTTCCGGGAATTGGTGATTATACTGCCTCAGCCATAGCATCATTTGCCTTTGATCTTCCAGAACCGGTGGTAGACGGCAACGTCTTTCGGGTCATGTCTCGGGTGTTTGGAATTACTTTGGACATTTCCCTGGCAAGCACCCGCAAAGAATTCAAAAAATTAGGAAGCCAATTGATCGATAAACACCAACCTGATGTTTACAACCAGGCCATCATGGAGTTCGGAGCTTTACACTGTACGCCTAAACAACCGAAATGTGCTACCTGCATATTCGCTGATTTTTGTTATGCCCAAACAGAACACCAACAAGGAATGCTGCCCGTAAAACAAAAAAAGCCGTCTGTTAGGAACCGCTATTTTAATTACTATTTGATTCGATATCAAAATAGAATCCTTATGAAGGAACGCCTTAAAAAAGATATCTGGAAAGGTTTGTATGATTTTTTGCTGTTGGAGGATCTCAGTGCACAACCTCCTTTGGATTGCTTGGAAAGGAAACTTCCCCACGATGCTCTTATGAATGCTATTGAGGTTCAAGAGCCATCAGCCTTGTATAAACATAAACTGTCGCATCAACACATCCATGCTCGATTTTTGGAATTGCAATTACAAAATGAAAAAGATTTTGAAGCCTGGGGACGTGCGTTCAGTTTAATGGATTTCGACCTGCAAGAAGTGCATTTATTACCAAAGCCTATTTTGATCGACAATTATTTGAAGGCAGCTATATTTTAGTTAAATTTATAAAGAAACATTATTTTTGAGCAAACGAAATTGACATATGGCTGGGGTTAACAAAGTAATATTAGTAGGTAACTTGGGTAAAGACCCAGAAGTTAGACATCTGGAAAGCGGTGTAATGGTTGCTAATTTTACATTGGCCACTACGGAATCTTACAAAGACCGTAATACTGGGGAACGTAAACAAGTGACTGAATGGCACAATGTAGTGGTATGGAGAGGACTGGCAGAAGTTGCTGAAAAGTATTTGAAAAAAGGCAATCAAGTCTATGTAGAGGGAAAACTTCGTACTCGTTCATGGAATGATCAGGAAGGGAACACAAAATACACCACCGAAATCATCGCGGACAACATGACAATGCTAGGAGGAAGACCAGCTGGCGCAGCACCTGTGGCCGCACCGGCCGTCGCACCTGCAATGGCCAGTCAAGCGGTTACACCCGCTCCAAGCAACATAACTGCTGTTAACGACGAGACGGACGATCTTCCGTTCTGATATGAAACTCAAGCATTGACCTTTGGAAATATCTCCTGACGATCCTTTTCCCGGTTTATATTTATTGGCCCAAATTTTAAGTACCACGCCATTGCTGTTCACCTTAAATGGTATTCTGCTGGTGCTGCTTTTGTTGCTATCTGCCCTAATTTCAGGATCAGAGGTGGCTTTTTTCTCTCTGACCAAAAATGACATTGATAGCTGTAAAGCCGGTAACAGTCCCAGAGACAAAAAGATAATAAAGCTACTTAAGGAACCTAAAAAGCTGTTAGCCACCATTTTAATTGCTAACAACCTGGTCAATGTGGCCTTTATTACTTTCTCCACCTTTGTGGCATGGCAAATAGTAGGTGCACAGACTACCGAAGGCTTGGTACTCGTTATTTTGACCACCGTAGCGTCCGCCGCCATCGTGTTTTTTGGAGAGGTAGTCCCGAAGGTCTATGCGAATCACAACAACATCGGATTTGCCAAAGTAGCTGTAGGCTTGATATCCTTGGCGGAGCTGGCTTTTAGACCCATAGCCTGGGTCTTACTTACTGTCAGTCGCGTGATCGAAGCCCGAATTCAAAAGAGGGGATATAACATTTCAGTTGATGACCTAAACCAGGCTCTAGAGCTTACCATCAACGAGGATACTAGCGAAGAGGAAAAAGGTATATTAAAAGGTATCGTAAATTTTGGAACGTTAAGTGTAAAGCAAGTCATGCGGTCCCGGTTGGATATTACTGCCATGGATATGGATACGGATTTCCATGAATTAATGGATAAAATAAATAAAAGTGGCTATTCCCGGATCCCCATATTTAGCGAGACTATAGATAAGATAGAAGGTTTGCTGTATATAAAAGATTTGTTGCCGTTTATTGAAGGTGATGAGAATTTTAAATGGCAAACTTTGCTACGACCCGCCTTTTTTATACCTGAAAATAAAAAGGTAGACACACTTCTAAAGGATTTTCAGGAAAAACGCATTCACATGGCCATAGTAGTGGATGAGTATGGAGGCACTTCGGGTTTAATTACTTTGGAAGATGTGATAGAAGAAATTGTAGGGGAGATTAATGATGAGTTTGATGATGATGATATTGCTTACAATAAGCTGGATGATCATACTTACATATTTGAAGGTCGCACATCTCTCAATGATTTTTGTAAAATTGTGGGAGAAGAGGTCAATTTGTTTGAGGAAGTAAAGGGAGAGAGTGAAAGTTTGGGAGGATTGTTGCTGGAACTTCATTCTAAACTACCAAGAGTAGGTGAAAAAATCCCTTTTGACCATTTTGTGTTTACCGTCGTTTCCGTGGATCAAAAAAGAATTAAACGGGTACGTGTCTATACGAAAAGGGCTTGGCCGCAATCCCAGGAACGACCGATGTAATTAAATGGATTTAAAAAGGACATGAGGAGAATGATATATTGCCTGGTGCTTCCGGGTATGTTATTGTCAGGGTGTGAAGAGACTGCGTTTGTACCCAAACCCCGAGCATACAATCGAATTGAATTACCTGCTCACGAATACCAACAAGTGGCGGATTCTTATCCTTATTATTTCGAGTATTCACAACATGCCACGGTGGAGAAAGACAGTTCATGGATGTCAGAACCATACTGGATTCATTTGAATTATAAAGATTTAGGTGCGGATGTTCAACTGACTTACAAGGCCATAAATAAAGACGAATCCAGGCTTCGAGAACTCTTGGAAGATGCTTACAAACTTACTGTCAAGCATCAAATTAAAGCCTACGCCATTGACGAGAGTATTTTGCAAACACCCAAAGGCCATGTAGCGGTCATTGCCGAATTAAGTGGTGAGGTACCGAGCCAGTTTCAGTTTTATACTACCGATAGCATCGATCACTTCCTAAGAGGGGCGTTGTACTTTCCCACTGCTACTAAAAACGATAGTTTATTGCCAGTCATTGATTTTATCAAGGTCGACATTGTACATCTCTTAAATACACTGGAATGGACCAAATAATCTGCTTCACCAAAGTATAGCATAGATCATGCGGGGTTATTTTGACACCAAAATAGAATTCTTAAAAGGTGTAGGTCCCCAAAAGTCCGCACTATTAAACAAAGAGTTGGGCATCTTCACCTTCGGAGATTTGCTTCAACACTATCCCTTTAGGTATGAAGATCGTACGCAGTTCTTCAACATTGGGGATCTCACTGATGCGCTTTCAAATGTCCAAATTCGAGGCTCTTTATTTCAGATGGAAACCATTGGAGCGGGTCGTAAGAAACGCATGACCGCTCAACTTCGAGATGACACCGGTCAAGTGGAACTGGTCTGGTTTAAAGGAATCAAATGGGTTCAGAAAAAACTCCAGCCGGGTGTAGAATACGTCATATTCGGGAAACCTACACGCTATGGGAAGAAGCTTAATATTGCCCATCCAGAGATTGAGGTTTTTACTCCTGCACACCAGCAAAGCGGTTACCTACAACCCGTGTACCACACATCAGAGGTATTAAAGTCCAAATTTTTGGATAGTAAGGCGATCAGTAAATTGCAAAAACAACTACTGATACAAGCATTGCCTAAAGTTGCAGAGACTTTGCCAGATGAAATGCTTTACCGGATGGGCTTGATGTCTAAAATGGAAGCCTTACAACATATCCACTTTCCAAAAGATCAGCGCTATTTACAAAAAGCGCGATGGCGCCTAAAGTTTGAAGAATTATTCTATGTGCAGTTAAGACTCCTAAAGCTGAAACTGGCACGAGTAGATAAATTTCGCAGTAAAGCGTTTAATGAAACTGCGCTAATTAATACGTTTTATCACCAACATCTTCCTTTTGATTTGACCAATGCACAAAAGAAAGTCATTAAAGAGATTTATCGAGATATGCGTTCTGGTAATCAAATGAACAGACTACTTCAAGGAGACGTAGGCAGCGGAAAGACAGTGGTAGCATTTATCTGCATGCTCACAATTATTGGAGGAGGCAGCCAAGCGGCTATAATGGCCCCCACCGAAATACTTGCAGAACAACATTATCGAGGACTTCAGGAGTACACGGATAAGCTAGGACTGGAAATAGGGTTACTGACAGGATCAACTAAGAAAAAAGCCCGTCGCGAGTTGCATGAAAAACTAGAAAATGGCAGTCTGGATATTTTAGTAGGCACTCATGCGTTGTTAGAAGACCCAGTAAAATTTAAAAGCCTGGGCCTGGCGGTGATTGATGAACAACACAGGTTTGGGGTAGCCCAAAGGGCTAAGTTGTGGGGAAAAAACGATCAATTTTTCCCACATGTTTTAGTGATGACGGCCACACCAATTCCCAGAACCTTGGCTATGACGCTTTATGGCGATTTAGATGTTTCTGTCCTTGACGAATTGCCACCCGGTCGGAAGCCAATAGAGACTGTACACCGTTATGACACCAACCGTTTAAAAGTGTTTGGCTTTATAAAAAGACAAATTGACCTGGGTCGACAAGTGTATATTGTATATCCTCTAATAGAAGAATCGGCCAAGATGGATCTTAAGCACCTGGAAGACGGTTACGAGAGTATTCAACGAGCGTTTCCTAAATTACCAATAAGTATCGTCCACGGTAGAATGAAAAGTAGGGATAAAGACTACGAAATGCAGCGGTTTGTGAAAGCAGAAACAAAGATAATGGTGGCTACTACCGTGATAGAGGTGGGTGTAAACGTGCCGAATGCCTCGGTAATGATCATAGAGAATGCGGAGCGTTTTGGATTGGCGCAATTGCATCAACTTAGAGGCCGAGTGGGTAGAGGGGCGGATCAAAGTTACTGCATCTTGATGACCAATTTCAAAATAAGTAAAGAGGGTAGGACCCGTATTGACACCATGGTGAGGACCAACAACGGCTTTGAGATCGCAGATGTGGACTTGAGGCTTAGGGGCCCGGGGGATTTGATGGGAACTCAACAAAGTGGCGTGTTGGACCTGCTCATAGCAGACCTTAGCCAAGATGGTAAATTACTGCAAGTCGCCAGACAGGAAGCGCAACAGTTATTGCAAGAGGATCCGGACCTAACGGATACTAAAAACCATCACATCCGGAGACAAGTGGCTCAACAACGACAGACCGATATCAATTGGAGTCGTATTAGTTAGTGCCTATTTGATGCAACTGAATGTGTAAGGCATCTTCTTTGTAATCCATTCTAAACACCGCAAACCTATGATTCTTTGCCGGGAGGACTTTCAAAGTCCTCCATTCTAGAGGAAACTGATGCAATTCGATATCCGTTTGACCCATGACTGCGGTGCCCAAGTATTTCAAATCAGCACCTTTCTGCTTAATGGTACTTCGGAAATGAACGGCCAGACGGTTGCCTGGCATTTTTTGTGAAAACTCGTAATCAAAGCCACCGGCAGTTTTCATTCGGTTAGACAAACTATGAATGTTGTCAAAACTGTAATAGGCCGCGTAGGATCCATGAAGGTCAAAATTGCGTTTCTCTTTTTCGATGGTTTCCAGCGATTGTAAGTTAAAATCCTTGTCAAATGTCATTAGCTGTAAATCTTCGACAACCATTTTAGTCATAGATGCGTTATTGCTGAGCATCGA
>JAJCYK010000253.1 GCA_029262935.1 Cytophagales bacterium
CGTACTTGGGAAGGATGTTGTTTACATCAAAGTCCTTGGCTCTGGCCAGAGCATGGGCTTTAAATGTGGGTAGATTATTGTCTGCTAGCACGTGTAAAGCTTTGGCACTCATGTCTTCAATGTCCCCGATTTCACAAATGAAGCCCGTTTTACCATCTATCATCAATTCCGGAAGTCCTCCCGTATTACTGGATATTACGGGAACCTCACAGGCCATGGCTTCCAATGCTGCCAATCCAAAGCTTTCCTTCTCAGATGGGATAAGGAATAAATCTGAAACAGAAAGTACTTCTTCCACCGCTTCTAACTTCCCTAAAAATCGTACGTCATCGCAGGTTGACAGTTGTTTGCAAATGCCTTCGATGCGACTTCTTTCCGGTCCATCTCCAACCAGTAGTAGTCGAGCACTGATTTTACTTCTAATGTTGTGGAAGACATGTACTACATCTTCCACCCTTTTAACTTTTCTGAAATTTGAAGTATGTACAATTAGTTTTTCACCATGAGGAGAAATGGCCTTCTTAAAATGGTCCTTTTTCTGTTTTTTAAAACGCTCTAGGTCAATGAAGTTAGGAATAACTTCAATATCTCTTTTAATTTTGAAGTGACTATAAGTATCTTCTTTTAAGTTTTCTGAAACCGCAGTAACGCCATCAGATTGATTGATGCTAAAGGTTACTACAGGTTCATAGGAGGCATCCTTTCCCACTAGGGTAATGTCCGTACCATGCAAAGTCGTGATCACCGGGATGTCTAAACCTTCGGACCTTAAAATTTGCTTGGCCATGAAAGCCGCAGAAGCATGCGGAATGGCGTAGTGTACATGAAGCAGGTCCAGCGCTTCATTTTTTATAACATTTACTAAGGTACTTGCTAGAGCCAGTTCATAAGGCGGGTATTCGAAAAGGGGGTAGGATGGGATATCTACCTCATGGTAGAAAAGATTTTCGTTAAAGAAATCTAATCGAGTAGGTTGCGAATAAGTAATGAAATGAACTTGATGCCCCTTTTTAGCCAGGGCAATTCCCAACTCTGTTGCGACTACACCACTTCCACCGAAAGTGGGGTAACAAACAATGCCTATCTTCATGTTTAGCTTTTGTTAGCCTTTCTATAACTCCACAAGGATTCATAGATGGCGTCTTGAATCCTTGTACGTATGTTACTTTTAATAAGTTTAAAATTGTTGGCCTTGGGATGGATTCGATTGGATAAGAATACATAAACCAGATCAAATTCTGGATCGACCCACACCGCGGTACCAGTAAAGCCGGTATGTCCATAAGCGTCAACGCTGGCATAGCGCGAAGTAGGCCCTGGCCTACCTGTACGTTCAGGCTTGTCCCAGCCTAGTCCTCGTCTATTTTGTGAAGATTGTTGCTTGGTAAATTTAGGCAAAGTACTTTCCTGTAGGTAGCGCGTACCGCCATAATACCCGTTCTGTAAGTTCATTTGCGCCATAATTGCTAAATCCGTGGCATTGCTGAATATTCCTGCATGACCTGCGATACCACCAAACATTGCGGCTCCTTGATCGTGTACAGTGCCACAGATCAGGGCATTTCTAAAGTACTTATCGTCTTCAGTGGGGGCGATGCGGTCAATAGGAAACTTGCACAGCGGCAAGTAAGTCATGGTTGAAAGCCCCAAAGGTCTGTAATAATTTTGTTCAAGGAATTGCTCCATGGGTTGATTAAGATACTTTTCCGCCAATTTTTTCAACATATAAAATCCCATATCACTGTATTTATAGGTATAGTGGGAACCCCGACGAAACCGAGATGGTCTTAAGCTAGAGTCAATGGTCCAGTGCCAGATACTATCTTGTAAAGAATTGATACTATACAACCCAAGCGATATTTGGTTTTGAAAGTTTTGCTCGGGGTAAGCACTATAAATCTGGGGATTTAACCCAAGTTCGTCCACTGTGCGTCGCCAAAAAGGAATGAAGGGCAGTAGACCAGCTTGATGGGTAAGCAAGTCTTTTACAATGATGTTCTTCTTATTGCTCTCAATTAATTCAGGAAGGTAATGCGATACTTTCTTATGCAAGTCGATGGCACCTCTTTCCTCTAAAAACATCACTGCTTGTAGCGTGGCCATTACCTTGGTGATACTGGCAATATCATAAAGGGTTTCTTCTGTAACCGCATTAATGCTGTCATAGGTAAAATAGCCATAGGATTTTTCAAAAATTACTTTGCCCTTGCGAGCTACTAAAACTTGACAACCTGGAGTAGCCATGTCTCTAATGGCTTCATTAGCAATGGCATCTATCCGAGTGAGTACCTTTGAATCCATACCCACGCTCTCTGGGAGATCATAACCTAAGCGTTTTAAAGGTTGCGTGTCCTCGCCAGCACCGGCTTTAAAATTGCCTGCATGAACCGGTAGTCTTCCGGTAGCTCCCAATGCTCCAAAGATCATTTGAGGTACCAAGTCATGAGTCAAGGTATTGTCCTGGTAAGCACAAACCAAATGATCTATTCCTTGGAAATATTCTAAGCTGTAGGGGTTGCCAAAGACGATGACGATCACATTAGTTCTTTTTTGAAGTGCTTCCAGAAAAGCCACGTCATTCATGTTGATGCCGTATTTTCGCGATCGTGAGTTATTTAATTTGTGCACACCTACTACTACTTGATTGAAATTCTCTAGCTTTTTAAGTAAGCGCTGGTAGTTTTCCGTGGTTTTATCTGCTAAAGTATAGTGGCTAAAAGAACCATACTTGTCCAGACGTTTTTGAAAGTTATTTTCACTGGCTGTACCAAGAGTCAAAGATGCCAAAAATGTTGTGTCCAGGACTTTGATGGGGATGTTATTGCTCTTATTACTTATGACGGTTAATGCTTTCTCGTAGAGCTTTCTATTTACAAGCTGTGCTTCTGGACGGTTTAAGTACTGATATAAGTTGTCTCGATTGATAGGTTTATAATGGTTCAGTCCGGCTCGGTACTTAGCGCTAAGAATTTTTTTGACACTGACGTCAATTGCCGCTATATCTAACTTTTTGTCGGCAATTGCTTGTTTGATCTTTTGTATTGCTGCCGGAACATCCTCTGGAAAAAGTAATACATCATTCCCTGCTTTTAAGGCTTTTACTTCTACATCCCCCGGTTTGTAGAATTGTGATACACCTTTCATGTTCAGGGCATCTGTAAATATCAATCCTTTGAAGTTCATCTCTTGGCGTAGAAGACCGGTTACGATCTTAGAAGAGAGCGTGGCTGGAAGATTGGGAGTAGGGTCAAGTGCTGGGATATGTAAATGGGCTACCATCGTACTCCGCAAACCATGCTTAACCAACATATTGAAGGGATACAATTCCTCACTAACCAACCGACTGCGGTCGTGTTTTACCACTGGCAGTGTGAAATGCGAATCACTACCGGTGTCTCCATGACCTGGAAAATGTTTGGCATTGGCCATTACTCCTTGAGCTTCTAACCCTTGCATAAAGGCAACCCCTTTATTTGCCACATTGTATTTGTTTTGACCAAAGGACCTAGTGCCAATTACAGGGTTGTTGGGGTTGGTATTAATGTCGACAACTGGAGCAAAATTAATATGCACTCCAAGTCTTCGACTTTGCCGCCCAATCTCTTCTCCCATGCGGTAGATTTCCTGATCGTTAGAGATAGCGCCTAATGTCATTTGTCTAGGATAACTGATGGTACTATCCAATCGCATGCCTAGTCCCCATTCTGCATCCATGGCAATCAACAAGGGAACCTTCGATAGCTTTTGTAAGTGATTTGTAAGGACAGCTTGTCTTTGTGGACCCCCTTGAAAAAATATTAGTCCACCTAAATGATAATTTTTTATTAATTTCTCCAGTGACTTTTTATGCTCAGCTCCCTTATTGGAATAGGCTGCCACCATAAATAGTTGCCCAATTCGCTCATCTGGAGACAATTTTTGGTATACACTATCTACCCAATTAACCTCACCGGAGGTTGATTGAACCTGTTGTGCACTCAAACCGTTTACAATGAGAGTACAAAACAATACAGTAAATATGTATTTTAGAGACATAAAAGGCGCCCAAAAGATAATAATTATTAGATAAATACTATTTTCACATTACTCAAATATACCACAAAAATTAGACATATTTAATAAAAAATATGAAATTTCCGTCATTATTCAGGACAGCCAATAATAAAAGGTTCAATTTTGAACCTCGTTACTACGACCCAGTAAGAGAGGATATAGCCAATCGCACCGCTCGAATAGAGGCGGAAATGTCCCAAGATCAAACCAACAATTATCGCTCCAATATTTCAAACGCATTTGCTCGTAAACCTAGACAAAGTAATAAAACCGGGTTAATTCAATTCTCTATTGTGGTGCTCTTAGTTACTAGCATCGTAGGGTGGATTTATTACGGGGATGTGGTACTTTACGTTTTGATGGGACTCATGGGTCTTTACATCCTCTATCGTCTGAAAGTACGCTTTAATTTTCGGTAGCTATTAGTTAAATTTGTTTGCCCATACATGGGCGTTTAATAACAGGTCAAGACCCTGGATCAGGGTACTTTCAATGAAGGACATAATTCAATTGCTTCCAGATAAGATTGCTAACCAGATTGCGGCTGGAGAAGTGGTGCAGCGACCTGCTTCGGTGGTAAAGGAATTATTGGAAAATGCCATTGACGCTCAAGCTAGCTACATACAAGTCATTATTAAAGATGCAGGCAAAGCTTTGATTCAAGTAATTGACAACGGCATGGGAATGTCGGAAACGGATGCCCGCCTGAGTTTTGAAAGACACGCCACTTCAAAGTTGCGCACGACAGAAGATCTGTTTTCCATTAAGACCAAAGGGTTTCGCGGAGAAGCTTTGGCTTCCATTGCTGCCATTGCTCAAGTAGAAATGAAAACCCGACGGGAACACGATGAGTTGGGCCATGTTATTTGTATCGAAGGCAGTGAACTCAAAAAACAAGAGCTAATATCCTTTCCTGTAGGTACCTCGTTGGCCGTAAAGAACATTTTTTACAACGTACCGGCTCGTCGAAATTTCCTTAAATCAAATCCGGTGGAAATGCGACATATTATAGAGGAATTCCAAAGAGTGGCCCTGGCGCATCCTCAAGTGTCATTTACCTTATTTCAAAATGATCTGGAAGTATATCAACTAAAGCCTGGTAAGCTAAGCCAGCGAATCGTGGGACTATTCGGAAAAAATCATCAACAACAACTAGTTCCCTGCGCAGAAGAAACCACACAATTAAAAATTAGCGGCTACATCGGAAAACCGGAAAGTTCTAAAAAAACCCGGGGAGAACAGTATTTCTTTGTTAATGACCGTTTTATTAGGAGCAACTACCTCAATCATGCTGTAATGAATGCTTACGAAGGGCTGTTAGCAGATGGACACTACCCCTTTTACACGCTATTTATTGAGATCGATCCAACGCATATTGATGTTAATGTGCATCCTACTAAAACAGAGATCAAGTTTGATGATGAACGCACCAT
Organism: Cytophagales bacterium; assembly: GCA_029262935.1. Classification (GTDB taxonomy): domain Bacteria; phylum Bacteroidota; class Bacteroidia; order Cytophagales; family Cyclobacteriaceae; genus JAJCYK01. The sequence goes on from JAJCYK010000253.1 coordinate 5,487, forward strand.
TTATGGTATTATTAGAGCTACCGTCAAGCAAGCACTGGGAACACATAACATCACGCCTTCATTGGATTTTGAAAGTGATGTTAATTTTGAAGCAATAATCAATGTACCGCGGCCCCAAGGTGCTACCTCAAGAGAAGAACGGGCTTATGGTCAAATGAAAAACTTAGGTTTGCGTAAGCAACAAGTTGAACATTGGGAAAAGTTATACGAAAAGTCAATCGACGAATCGAACATAGACTTAACAAAAGAGCTGCCTTCCCTTACTATGGACAGTGCAGTAAATCGAAGATCGGAACCTGTATTTTCTGGAAAAACTATAATGCAAGTTCATGGAAAGTACATTGTAGCCCCAGTGAAATCCGGCTTAATGTGGGTAGACTTTCAGGCTGCATACGAGCGAATCTTTTATGAAAAGTACCTCAAATGCCTTACTCAAAGATCCGGAGCCTCCCAACAATTGTTGTTTCCGCAAACGGTTTCTATGAATCCTGCTGACTTTACTTTGGTAATGGATTTAAAAGAAGAGATTGAAGCTTTAGGATTTGCCTTTGAGACCTTCGGAAGCTCAGACTTTGTAATTAATGGAGTGCCTACAGATGCTTCATCACAAGAACCCAAAGAGCTGTTTGAGGGATTAGTAGAACAAATAAAGCATTACAGCAACGACTTAGCTGCCAATCATCAAGAACAATTGGCGCGATCCATGGCCAAGCGCATAGCCGCTATACCGGATCGAAGTTTGGATGCTGCAGAAATGGCTGGACTAATAGACCAGTTATTTGGATGTCAACACCCAAACTATGCCCCAGATGGACGTCGCACCCATCTAATAATGGATACAAATCAAATAGAAAACCTGTTTAACAATTAGCCTATGTTTTATAACCTGACTCCAATGGTTAGGAATCTTCTTATCATAAATGTGGCCCTATTTGCGCTTATTCATTTATTCGGATTCTACGGATTATATGACCTCCTGATTCTTTTTCCCTTTAACTCGGAAGCCTTTCGTCCGTTTCAGTTGTTTACACACATATTTATGCATGGTAGCCTGTCCCATCTGTTCTTTA
>JAJCYK010000254.1 GCA_029262935.1 Cytophagales bacterium
CATCATTTAACTAAAGTATTAGACAATTGTCTTTTCGAGCCTATTTCGTTTCTCCAATTTTATAGGAAAAAGTTTTTCTGCTTCAACTAAATCATGAACAGTATCAATCTCATACCAAGGTTCGTGGTCAAAAGAAACTGATTTAAATGTAAGGCTTTTGTCATCAATCATATCCGATAAAACGACTTCATAATAACAGTTGACACTACCTTGAGCAATATATTGGTTTAGTCTTTTGACTATTGCCCGCCAGGATAAAAGTGAAAAGCTGTATATATTAACTGTTTTATAACGAATATCTGTATAGGCTTCCGTGGTTCCTTTTTGAAACTGAGTAACCTGATGCAGTTCATTAACAGTAACAGTAGTTCCATTTAGCCAAGGCTGCATTTTTGCAATGGCCATTCTATCAGGGAAAACCATTTCATCAAGTAAAGATGTACTTAAAACCAAATCACTTTCAAATAGCACAAAAGGTTCATTTATCAGGCCACGTGCCATCCAAAGTGAATAAATGTTGTTAGTGGTTTGGTAAAGAGGACTATCAACATACTCAATTGTTAAATCATGCGATTTAGTACCAAGAAAATCCATGATACATTGTTTTTGATAGCCCGTAACTATTACAAGTCGTTTAAATCCTTGTTTTTTTATATTATCGACAAGTCTTTGAATAATTGATATTTCGTTGACAAGGGTAAGACATTTGGGTGAGCTTTTTGTTAATGGGAAAAGGCGACTACCTGTACCAGCAGCAAGAAGTAATGCTGTGGTAATACGATCGTCACCATTGGAATGGTGCGAATTAAAATTCATACGTATTCGTTTGGTGGCATCAAAGAAACGTAAACACTCTCTTACAAGCACTTAGGTGTACTAATTATTAGTACTCTGATGGCGGGATTGTTACTGATAACTCAACTATAAGTATGAAGTCTGCTGATTTGTAATTGGATGCTATGATAGCTTATCAACAAAAATTATAGTGAATGATTGAAATCACAAGGTTCGTAATCCTGTTACAAAGGTACTCAAAATTACAGTCATACTAGCGGTGGTTCGGTCTTCTTTATATTTTGAATGATTTATAAACAGTATAAACGATCAAAAGTGAAATATGGTCCTACAAACACATCCTGTATAGCGGTTGATATAAAAAGTGGGTAAGTGATCTTGCAGTTTGTATCAATCGCTACATTGAAACAAATTCCATTCCCCTACCTTAAATGGATAGGATTTTATATTTCACATGGTTGATGAGTCACCAACCCAATAATCTATGGAAATCACGACAGAGTACTGGTATTTGCTGCCTGCCTCCATTGTCATAGCTACTATAGCGATGTCATCTGGTATTGGGGGAGCGGTTTTCTTTTCGCCACTATTTATGATCGGCCTGCAGTTGGAACCTAAGATCGCAATTGGAGCAGCCTTAGCAACAGAGCTCTTTGGATTTAGCTCAGGGCTTTATGCCTATTGGAAATCCAAACTCATCGATTTTAATCTAGGATTATCGCTCTTGGTGATTTCCATACCTTTCGCCATCCTAGGTACAGTGTATGGTGATTTGGTTCCACCAATGGTTCTGAAGGCCATATTTGCCATTGGGATCATTTTTATTGGCTATCAATTGTACATTTCTTGGCGCGAAGAAGAGAGAGAGAAACTTGCAGCAGAACACAAAAAAGAGTTTGAAGTAATCCATGAAAGTGAGCTTACAGATGTTGCAGGGACGACATACAAGTATACTGTCTGCAATAAAAATATGGGGCGCATGTTTGCCGCTGTTGGAGGAGCCTTTTTAGGAATGATTTCCGTTGGACTGGCCGAGCTGCAAGAATATCACTTAGTGGCCAAATGCAAAGTCCCCGCCAAGGTAGCTATAGCCACCTCAATATTTGTAGTGGTCGTGACCGTTTTAGTAGCCTCAGTAGGACACTTTTATGAGTTTGCCGTTGAAGGTGGAGAGGTGCTTAATCAGGTGATGAACATCATTGTCTTCACCATACCAGGGGTCATCATCGGTGGTCAGTTGGGCCCAAAACTTCAAGAAAAAGTTCCTGCGGATAAAATGAAAGTAGCCATTTCTATATTGTTTATTGTCGTAGGCATTTTTATGTTATACACATTAATTTAGAATTAAAAAACACTAGTAAAATTCAATTGATTAGTGCGTTTTTATAATGGTATGAACGTTCCTTATTCACCAAGGATATTATAAAGTTCTATGTTCTTATAATAGTGGTGCCCTGAAATTTCAACCCGCTCTAAAATTTTCTCTTTAATCAAAGTTTCAAAGACCAATCTTGCCGTGTTGACACTACCATATACGTTGGAGGTTAGATGTTTGGTAGTGGTAAAAGGATGTGCGAAGAGTGTTGAAACTAACTTTTGAGGGTTCCGGATCTTAGTGTTTTTGACAATGTGATCTTCTATGGCTTCTTTGGCCGACATGATCCGGTTGATTTTGTCATAAGTATCTTTACTGGTTACCCGAACAACATCTAGCATATAAAGAATGTAATTTTGCCAGTCTGCCCTTTGAGTAACACCCGATATTGTGTGATAATATTGATCCTTGGTTCGTAGAATGTATTTGCTCATATACAATATAGGCATGTCCAATAGTCCTTGTTGTTTCAGATAAAGAACATTCAATATTCTACCGGTCCGACCATTACCATCTCTGAAAGGGTGAATGGCTTCAAATTGCAAATGACCAATTATCATTTTTAAAATTGGATCAATTGGAAATTGTTCATCATTATTTAAGAAGGACATCAAGTTATTTAATTTGTCTTCTAGTATCCCATCCCCTCTAGGAGGCGTATAGATCCTTTCTCCTGCCCCCATTTCTGAACCGCCACGGCTTATAAACACATCTGCAAAATTTGGTCTTAAGGTATCTTTGGTATTTTTAATGATTTGAAACAACTCAATTATTAATGAGACGTCAATGGCCTTTGAGCCTTCTAAATACTTATTCCCATGCCATATTGCCTCACGATAGCGTAGTACTTCTTTTGAAGCACCTGACTCCCGTTCCTTATGGTCTTTTGAAAAGGCTTTATAAAGTTCGTCATCGGTAGTGAAGACGTTTTCAATTGCTGATGATTGCTTTGCCTCCTGAAGAGAGATGGTACTTATCAGCAGGCTTTGATCCGCTAAAACGGCGCTTCGGCCTTGAAGCATGCCCATGGCAGCTTTAGCTTCACCTAATTTTTCTAGAATATCTAAGGTTCTTACATACTCATCACCAATTGGTAAAGACGGCAGACCATTCCATGGAGTATTGCGGTTGGGATTAATAGTATACATATCAGTTTTAAGTGAATTTTGATATTTACACAAATAAACCTATCATTTTTGATATTTAAAAGAATACAGATATCATTTTTTGCATATTTTTGATATTTATGTCAAATATCCTATCAGTTTTGATATCCAGAATACTGCAAATATCAATTTTCATAGCGTGGGTACAATACCAGGTGAACGATGTCCACTGAATTGGAGATCATTTTTGCAAACCAGGTTTCTTTAGCGTATCATGGCGTATCACAGCACATTAGCCAGATCAAATTGATAGGTAATTAAAGAAAACCCCTTGTTTATGAGTGATTCAATTAACGCAACCTCTGCGAGAGTACCCTTTGCAGATAAAGTTGCTTTTGGCATCGGTATGCTTGCCAATCAAATGTTTCCCGCAGCGCTAGCTATTTTCATGGTGGTACTGGTCCAAGATTTAGGATTTCCAGGCTGGATGTGGGGCATCTTATTTTTCTTACCTAGAATATTCGATGCCTTCACGGATCCTGTTGTGGGGTTCATATCCGACAATACCAAATCACGTTGGGGTAGGCGAAGACAATATGTTTTCTTAGGGGCTATTATAATGGGGGTCTCTTTTGTGATCATGTGGCAACTATATAGAGCTAATGGGGTCGAGTATAATTTTACCTATTTCCTCCTGTGGTCTTTTGTCTTCTATATAGGGTTAACGATTTTCAGTGTTCCTTATGTCGCTATGGGTTATGAAATGAGCAACGACTTTCATGAACGCACCAACATTATGGCCGTTGCGCAATGGATTGGTCAATGGGCCTGGGTCATCGCACCTTGGTTTTGGGTGATCATGTATGACAACGGTTGGTTCGAATCTGCTGATGTGGCTACCAGGCAACTTGCCCTCTGGGTAGGTATTGCCTGTATGATTTTTGCTATGGTGCCAGCGATTTTCCTGAAAAGTAAATCCACCATCGATGCGAACTATTCACCATTAACGGTAAGAAACATTGGGAGTAGCCTCAGGGAAATTTGGCAAGGCTTTAAGGAAGCTTTTAGGTCATTACCTTTTAAAAAACTATGCCTTGCTACCTTTTTCATTTACAATGGTTTTTATACTATTGCGAGCTTTTCTTTTTTCATTGTGGTGCATTACCTGTTTAACGGTGATGCCGGAGCGGCTGGAGTTTGGCCTACACTTTTCGGTAGCATTGGGGCTCTTGCTACAACTTTCTTTGTAATTCCTATAGTCACTAAAATGTCTAAGAAAATGGGAAAAAAGAAAGCGTTTATAGTCTCACAAGCCATTTCCATTATAGGGTATATTATGCTTTGGTTTCTCTTTGTCCCAGGAAAGCCTTATATGTTCATATTCGCATTGCCATTTTTTTCATTTGGCATTGGCAGCTTATTTACTCTGATGATGTCTATGACAGCCGATGTTATTGATCTTGACGAATTAACGACCGGAAAACGAAGAGAAGGTGTGTTTGGAGCTATTTATTGGTGGATGGTCAAGTTTGGATTCGCTATTGCCGGTTTATTAAGCGGCACCATCATGACTTTGGTAGGTTTTAACCCGGATATTACTACCCAGCCAGAAGGTGCCATCACGGGGTTGAGGGCCTTTTATTCTGGCCTCCCTATTCTTTGTACCTGTATCGCCATCTACGTTATGCGCAGCTATGATATGACAGAAGCAAGAGCAATTGACATAAAACGTCAGCTAGAAGCACGTGCACTGAATACCGCAATCACTAACTAAGAGTCACTCGTCATGGCACAACAGGGAACATTCAACCAAGGTGCCGTCAGTGGCTAGTAATGCTGGTGCTCATTTATCTAATTAGCGCTTCCAAATCTAAAAGTGGGATGATCTTCCAAGTTTCATCTGGGTTCAGATGGGTACTTTTTACCGTCACGGCAAACCGACCCTTATAGACGAATTGCACTTCCGTACTATTGACTTTCTTACGGTACGTTTCCTGTCCAGTGATTCCATTTACCGTCGACACTTTTTGATGTTTACTGGCATCTTCCGTCTCAAATGGCATACTGTTCATCATGACCAAAGCGGATACTATGCCTGAGCCAGTAGGACCAGCCCCGTCAATGATTCCCAAACTAATGGATTTGTTTTTTTTATTCAGGGCATCTCCCCCGCTTGCGGTAGTTAAAAACTCTGGCTCATCCGTAGTATTGTATATGGCCTCAATAGAGGACACACCAGGAGATTCTGGGGTTTTAATACTGATGCGTTCCATCCCACTGAGGTTTTCTGGTAACCACATTTTTAGCTTCTCATTAGTAAGCGGTGTTTCATGTTTTAGCTTCTCCATGCTCTTTTGAAAATCCATGGGGTTCTGGGCCATACCCACAGTGGTTATCATTGCCATACAGATAATAATTGTCAGTACTTTATATAGTTTCATTTTGGTTGTTTATTTGTTGATATTTAATCTATAAGCGTGCGCCTCAGAAGAAATCAAGTGCCCGGACTCTTTGCTGGGTTTTCCGGCGATTCAAAAGTCATTATTTAGAGCGTAATCCTTTTAAAGTACCTCCGTTCATTACTTGATACTGTGCCAATGTGTAGGTCTTTTTCTCTTCTTTAATTTCCACTATTTCCATATGGACTTTCCCTTTTTTTCCGCTGGTCTCTACGTCCATTTCCATCATAAACCCTTCTTCCGTGTTGGGCATCTGAAAGCGGTTCTTTTTATTATTCTTAAAGGTTTGGTTCAGGCTATTTGCGTATCCTTGATGATTTACCGGTGCTTCTGTGGTGATCCACATGGTACCATTCATTTCGGTATTGCTGATGGTATATTCCAGGCAGTTATAATCGAGAATCTTCTTGGTGCGCCCCGTTTTGACGATGGAAACATCGGGACTTGATTCAGTACTAGCTTGCATCAAAGCATCCAGTGGTACTACTTGAGCTATTTTGTTTTGCTCCATAAAGGTGATAGTAGCTTTATGGCCATAATCCAATACTGTGGTCATACCCAAAGCTTCCCCTTTAGTTTTACTGTTATCCGCTGAAATTTGTACCATCTCGGTGGAATGGTATTTACCCTCATTTGGGAATCGGGTTATAAATTCCAGGGACGTAGATTTCCCTTTGGATTCTGTAGCCATATGATAGACTACTTTAGTGTCAAAATGGTATTGCTCTGCAATTGGGGTCTCTTTACCCGCCACCATTTGACCAAATTTTTTTCCTAATTGGCCCAGGGCAGGATTCTGAATAGCTAGCCCCATAAGGGTAGTAATAACCAGTATCTTGTTCATAAGTTTGTATTCATATTTGCCTTCGAAAAGAGGCCCAGAACTGCTAAAGGGCACTTTTTTAGTTCCTTATGCCATACTCCGCGTTGAGCACGGCAGGATGATCCAAATTAAAAGCATCTGGGGGTATTACTATTATTCAAAAGGGAATAAAACTTATTCAAAAGGTAAAATTACAGAGAGCTGGGACGTCTTTTGAACTTTTCATAAAAAGCATTAGAAAAGGATCCAACGCTGACATACCCAATCCGGTCGGCCACGACATTTACCGGCAAGCCATCGATAAGCATATCATGAGCACGGTCCAATCGATAGTTTTTTAAATACTGGTAAGGAGGCATTCCAAACATTTGTTTAAATCCCACTTTAAGGTCGCACAAATTGATACCTACTTGTTTTGTAAGCTCTATTAATGAAGGAGGTTGGCTGAAATTATCAATTAAAAGGTTTTTGCACTCTTGAAGTTTTTCTTTCTTAGCAGTGGTTCTTTCCATGCAGGTAGTGCCTGTAAGATGTTCAATCTGTATGGAAATCAATTCTAAGACCTTGCTTTCTACGAAAAACTGACGACTAAGACCTGTTTGATCAATGTTCAATAAGTCAGTCAGTATTTGTTTTACCTCCAGGCTCAAAGGGATCGTTTGGTACAAACCCGATTTATTGCCATAAGCGAATACCTTAAAAGCTTCGGGTAGAAGAGCTTGTTCAATATCCAACATGCTTCGAAACGTGTCCAGTGTAAAGTGTATACTAAAGTGAATATCTTCTCCTTTTTCATACTTCTTATAAGCTTTCAGATCCTCAGCGCTAAATCGATATACGATGGAAGTTTCTGTGGGAAGTTCAATTCTTTGGTTGTTTAAAAAATTCATGGAAGTGACCCCTTTCAAGCCATAGGTGAATCCCACTAAATCATAAGCCATGGGCATTTCCAAAGCATACGAAGTATTCGAAGTAACTTTACTGATATTAAATTGTAAGCCATCCCTGATTGAGATATTGCGCAAGTCATAGGTAAACCACTCGTGTTCCATAAGAGCGGCAATTTCGGAATGATAAAGTCTTTGATTTATGTCAGGTGCCTGGAACTGTTGATTCTCCTCTATCAATTTCAAGAAATCTGCAGTATGAACTATATTCTCCATGGATCACGATTATAGGGTAAAACCTCTTGGGAAGAATATAACGAATAAAGTTGGCCTTCAAAAATGAACGGAAACTGCCACTGTTAATCGTTAACATGTCAATACCCCTTAAGCAAGGACGAAATTGTACTTAACAAGAGTAGCTTTTGGAACAGAAAACCACTAATCCTATTTTAGCCCCTTTTAGAAAATTGTGGACGAATATAAAGAATAACCAACGTATAATAATGCCCCTCTATAACAACGAAATGTAATACATGGATGAGCCTATAAAAGATCAGATGAAAGCGCTACTGTTAACAAAATACGGTTCACCTACAGCCCTTAAAGTTCAAGAAATAGCAAAACCCAGTCCCAAGCGAAATGAGGTGTTGATAAAAATTCACGCTACTGCAGTAAATGATTACGACTGGAGCATGATCAGAGGCAAGCCTTATCTCTACCGATTAATGTTCGGTATTTTGAAACCCAAAAAGCTAATACCGGGAATGGAATTGTCCGGAACTATCGAGGCTCTAGGTCCTAATGTGACTTCATTCAAAATCGGGGATGCCGTGTATGGCGATATCTCCGAATACGGTTTTGGTACTTTTGCGGAATACATATGTATCAATGAACAGGCCGTAATACTAAAGCCTGCAGAAATGAGCTTTGAGGAAGCTGTATCCATCCCGCATGCTGCCATGTTGGCCGTCCAGGGTTTGCGTGACGTTGGGAAAATTACGCAAGGTCAAAAGGTGCTAATCAATGGCGCGGGCGGCGGCGTAGGAACGTTCGGATTGCAAATTGCTAAACTGCACGATGCCGAGGTGACAGGGGTCGATACAGGTGATAAATTAAAGATGATGAAAGACATTGGGTTCGACCATATTATAGATTATCAAAAGGAGGATTTTACTAAAAACGGTGTTCATTATGACTTAATCCTTGATGCTAAGACCAATCGCTCCCCGTTTGCCTATGCTCGTTCCTTAAGCCCAAACGGCACCTACGTTACGGTCGGTGGCAAAATTGGTCGTCTTTTACAAGTCTTGATTTGGAATCTCTGGATTTCAAAGTTCAAGCATAAAAAAGTACGGCTGGTGGCACTAAAAGCAAATAAGGGACTATCCTATATTAGTGACCTTTTTAGGGAAGGGAAAATTAAATGTATCATAGATGGTCCCTATACTTTAGAGGAATCAGCAAAGGCCATTCAATATTTTGGAGAGGGAAAACACCAAGGTAAAGTTGTCATTTCTATACAGTAGGGTTCAAAGCTCAATTTGGCCAAAAATCCGGCTTCACGCGGGTAGCCGGCCATTGTTCACAGTCAATGCATTCAGGAGGTAGGCAAACACCACCACAAAGAATTTCGCCAGGAGTCGATCCCACGTCATCTCGGTCCACAAAGACCCTTACTGATGATACCGAAGACACATTGAAATACCCCAGTACAAACTCATCCGGATCTTCTACTGCTCTAATATTACCGTTAATCCTAAAGTTTGGGGTTTCGAATATAGTCCCGTTGTTTCCAATTTGATTTTTTACGGCTTGCCAATAATTATGTGAGCGCTCTGAAATAGCATGCTGCTCGATTAAAGCACTGTATCCAATATTAAACCTTCGGTCTACTTGTATGGAATATATTTCAAACTCCTTTAACAACTCACCATTAAACCGAGTGTCACTGTCAACTTTTAAAAACTGAAAATCGAAATCCGTAGCCCAGCAATCTGCAATGGTCTCCCAACAGGGTCCCCTGGGACAAGCTATAATACAAGTGTCTGGCAGGTTCCCTAGTGGAGCAAACACTTGATAAGTACCACGATACCGCCAACGATAGTAGTCGTTTTGCTCGGGGTTGTCCTGGATATCTAATTTAAAGAAGATACTTTTGACGAATCCCGTGGAGGTTTCTGTCACAACTTCCAGGTCTCTTTTTTCAAAGGATCCTTGGATAATCTCTGTGGCAGGCAATAAGGTTTCCGGCAGCGATTGATAGCGCTTACCATTTGATAGTACCACTTCTACATGATAAGCAACTCCCGACTTGCCTTTGAAATTCTGGCTGGTTTGATATTTGCCATTTTTTTGATCAATCAGATTAGTACGTCCCCCTTGGTTATCCACGATGTCCACTTGAGCACCCTGGACCTCGGATCTGGTTTTTTCAAATAAGGCGTTTTTATTAAAGCCTGTGGAGAAATCTAAATTTACCACATGAGGACCCGGTTGATCGGTGAGTGATCCTTCTATGATAAGTACGGGTTCTTCACCTAAGCCAATGTCTATTTGATCGATACAGCTGACTAAACCCAGACAGGCGAACAATAATAATATGTGGTTTTTGCTCTTCATAGGGGTATAGCCATTAATTTGGCCAGAAATAGGGTTTTATTCCCGTGGCTGGCCATTGTCGGCAATCAACACATTCCGCCGGAATACAATTACCCGCCGAGGGGGTGCATCCTTCACAGGGTATATCCCCAAAGAATTCACCAACGTCGGACCGGTCAACAAAGACTCTGGTTGAGGTCACTCCAGAAGCTCCGAAATAACCCAACACGAACTCTTGGGGGTTTTCTACGGATCGCAGGTTACCTTGAATCTGAAAACTAGGAGCTTCGAAAATACTTCCGGTACTGTTAATCTGATTTTCTAAAGCTTCCCAATAGGTGTACGCGCGCTCAGTTAACGCAAATTGTTGTATTAAGGAACTATAACCTATATTGAATTGTCGGTCTAGTGGTGTGGAATATACCTCCATGTTTTGAACTTGCTTCCCGTTTGTCAATTGGTCATTACCCGTTTTTAAAAACTGAAAGTCAAAAGCTGTGGCCCAGCAGTCTGCCACTGTTTGCCAGCAAGGGCCTCCGTTTGGACAGGCCACAATGCAACTATCCGGGCGTGCCCCACAAGGTGCAAAAACCTGATAAGTCCCCTGATAGCGCCAACGATAATAGTCCACTTCCTGAGGATTGTCTTGAAAGTCAATTTTAAATACAATTCTATCTTCCGAAGCAGTAGCCCCAGAGGTTAGGATATCTACACTAGTTTTTTCAAAAGCGCCATTAGTGATCTGAGCTGTGGGCATAAGGCATTCTGGAAGGGATCGATAGGTTTTACCATCTGATAAATGTACCTCCACATGATAAGATTTCCCTACTTCCCCTTTAAGCGCCCCCCGGGAAAAGTATATTCCATTTCCTTGGTCTGTTAGGGCCTCTCTTATACCAGCATCATCCACAATTTCTACTAGAGCACCTTCAACCTCCTCCGGGGTATTTTCGAACAAAGCATTTTTGTTAAATCCGGTGGAAAAGCCCAATTTGACTTGGTGTGGTCCAAATTGATCTGTAATTATGCCGTCCACAATCAATACAGGCTCCTCTCCTAGCGTCACATCGATTTGATCTATACAGCTAGTTATTACCAAGTAAACCAGTATTATCAACCATGGGGTATTGGGTAATTTTATTTTCATAAGATTCTAATTTGGCCAAAAGTCAGGTTTGAATTGGGTTGCTGGCCACTGTTCACAGTCAATACATGCTGGTGGAATACAAGTCCCACCACATGGAATATCACCAGGTGTTTTGCCAACATCGCTTCTTGCCACAAAGATCCGGGTAGATGAAACTGCTGATACCCCAAAGTAGCCGATGACGAATTCCTCTGGATCATTTTCGGAACGGATGTTGCCGTTGATCTGAAAATTTGGAGTTTCGAATATAGAACCGTTGTTGCCTATTTGATTTTTCAAGTTGGACCAATAAGTAAAAGCCCGTTCACTAAGTGAATGCTGCTCTATCAAGGAACTGTAGCCAATATTAAATTGCCGGTCGACATTGGTGGAATAAACTTCCATGGCGGACACCTGTTTACCAGAAAAACCTTCATCGCTGGCAACATTTAAAAATTGAAAATCAAATGCCGTAGCCCAACAATCTGGTATGGTCTCCCAACACACCTCGCACGATACCACACAAGTATCTGGAAGATCTCCCAGGGGAGCAAAAATCTGATACGTGCCCCGGTAGCGCCACCGATAATAATTGACACTTTCCGGATCATCCTGAAAGTCTATTTTAAAAAACACTTTACTTATAGTACCAATAGAGGTCTCAGTAGCGAATTCCACCGCTCTTTTTTCAAAAGATCCACTTTGTATCTCAGGTACTGGTACCATCTTTTCTGGGATAGAAGTATACCCGTTACCATTGTTAAGCAGCACTTCCAAATGATAGGTTTTACCAATCAATCCCTGATATTCCGGTTTGGTTTGATATTTACCGTTCCGTAATTCTATTAACCTCTCACGCGTACCCTGGTTGTCTACTATTTCAACTACAGCTCCAATCACTTCACTGCGGATCTTTTCGAATATGGCTATCTTATTGAATCCCGTGGAAAATCTCAGGTTAACGACATGGGGACCAGGTTGGTCGGTTAGCCCTCCATCAATAATCAACACGGGTTCTTCTCCTAAATTGACATCTATTTGATCCAAACACCCGAATGCGGTCAACGAAATTAACAGGGATATGATCTTAGTTATCTTCATTTCAAATGAATGAACTAGGTTTAGAATTCAAAATTGAACGTTACCGTAGGGAAAGCCGTACCTAACACCGCCAGCCGAAATGCACTGGGAGGAATCCCCAGGTTGTTCTTAAAGAACACGGAATAGGCGTTTCTACGGGCGTATAGATTGTACACCCCCAGAGTCCAGCTAAATCGCCAGTTTCTATCTACCCGTGGTAGTGTCTTTATCGTCATAGACAAATCCAGCCGATGGTAGTCTGGAATGCGTTCCTGGTTTCTCAAAGAATAATTTGCAATCCCTGTCAAATTTGAAACGCGCAACAAGGACAATGGAGCAGTGACCGGCCGGCCTGTACTATAAGTGAAATTGGTGCCAAATGTTACCACATGGCTGGCCTTGTAGTTGAGCGCAAAAGTGAAATCGTGAGGTTTGTCGTAGTTGGCGGGATACTGCTGACCAAAATTAATCTCTTCGTCTTCAAATTCCCCATCTATGGTGCGAAAGGTGCGTGAGAAATCATAACTTATCCAACCAGTAAGTCTACCGGCTTTTTTATTGATGAACATTTCGATACCATAGGCCTCTGAAGTACCAGAAATTAGGTCCGCCTCAATATTGTCGTTTAGCAACAAAACGGCTCCATTCTTAAAATCCACAATATCATTGCCACTTTTATAATAAGCTTCCACGGAGGTCTCAATGGTGTTGTCTTTAAAATTTCTAAAATAACCCAATGAGTATTGATCACTAGTTTCTGGAGCTATGTAGCGGTTGCTGGTCTTCCAAAAGTCTGTAGGAGTAATGGCGGCCGTATTGGATATAAGATGCAAATACTGCCTGGACCGGTTAAAACTGGCCTTAATAGCACTAGCCGCATTTATTTTGTAATTCAAAGTGACTCTTGGTTCGAAACCGTTGTATGTGGCAATTTTGTCACCTTTTTCGTAGAAGACCGTGTCTATGATGTTTCTGGAATTTCTAGATCCCCCTTCGTCGTAGATAAAATCACTACCTTCTCCAAAATTGTTAAACAAAGAAAACCTTAGACCGGCTTTAATTGAAAATGCATCGGAGAAGTGGTACTCATCTTCTACAAATATTGAGGTTTCTAAGGATTTTTCGTCCTCAATGTTTTTGATGGATACTCCTGATTCTGGGCTCAGTGGTCGTTGTTCACCAGGTTTAAAATGATAATAGATCCCTTCAACTCCCGCATTAAACAGGTTCCTTTCGTTGATGTCATACTCAAACAGCAATTTTAAGGTTTGATATCCTATTTCGGAGTTTACCTCAAAAGAATTTAGTCCTTTTTCATCCTCAATGTCATAACGGTATTTGCCGGATACCACGTTAACATCGAGCCCCATATCCTCGTTAATCACACTTTTCCAATTCAAAACATGATTGGTAGTGTGCCACTTGAAAGTGGTGTCAGAAGCAAATCTGAAACTATCGTTGCTGTTATATCCAGAATAGGAAAGCTTGTTGTTTTCATTGAGTTGATAGGTCAATTTTAGATTGACATCGTTGAATGAAGCCGCGCTTTTCCTCACGTTCAGATCCTTGGCCGCTTGCAAAAGCCAATCGGAATAGGAAAGTCGGCCACCCACTATAAAGGACAGCTTATTTTTTATGATAGGACCACTAACCGCCAAATTTCCGGATATCAATCCAATACCCCCAGATATTTTGAAGTCCTGATAGTTCCCTTCCTTTAAGTTCACATTCAATACTGAAGACAATCGACCTCCGTATTGCGCCGGAGCAGCACCTTTATAGAGGGTGACGTTGTCTACCATAGCAGGGTTGAAAACGGAGAAAAATCCAAAGACATGGGATGGATTGAAAATGATTCCGCCATCCTGAAGGATCAAATTTTGATCGACACCCCCTCCTCTGACATTAAAACCTCCAGCCCCCTCACCTACCGTGGAAACCCCAGGGAGTAGCAATAAACTCTTTACTATGTCAATTTCTCCCAGGAATGAGGGCAAAGTGCTTATGGTTTCAATGGACAGGGTATTTCTGCCCACTTCCAGGCTTTCCACGTTAACGTTTTCCTTTTCACTATAAACCGTAACACTTTCTAGATTGCGGGTACTTTCTTTCATTTCGCTGTTCAGCACCTGGTCCTCAATGAGATCGATATGCAAGGTTTGAGTTTCCAAATCTACGCGACTAAACCTGACTGAAAAAGTGCCTTATACTACCTCTAAATCGTAGTACCCTTCTTCGTTGGTGGTCGTGCCTGTTTTTAGGCATTCCATATACACATTTACATTGGATAGTGGCAATCCGGTAAATTTGTTTTTGATCTGCCCTGATAGTTTGGAGCGTAAGTTTTGCTGTGCTTGCGCGGGCACAAGAACAACCGCCAATAAAACCACCAAAATCCACCTCAATAGTTTATAAGGAATAGATATACTCATTGACTTAAAGTTTCTTCATAGTTGCTAGTATTCTCCAGTTAATCTCGACAAGGTACAAAGCCTCAAACTCATCGAAATGCCCCAATTTGGTTGATAATTAAACTTATTTAACGAGTTGCCTAAGCCATGACTTGTGGGCTTTTGACCAATCTTGGTAGTATTCCACATGTTGGGGTCATTGGATTTTTTGGATTTCGTCATGCAGAAATTTGGGGCATGGAAAAACTTTGTATTTTTAGCAAAAAATCACCTTTTGAAATGAAGAAACTAAACCCTTTTCATCTGGCCATTCCCGTAAACGATTTGGCTGCTTGTCGCGAGTTTTATGGACAAGTGTTAAAATGCCCAGAAGGTAGAAGCAGTGACCAATGGGTGGACTTCGATTTGTTTGGCCATCAATTAGTGATCCATGAGACCGGCTCTCCTGCTGCACAAGAATCAAATCCTGTGGACGGACATGCGGTACCCATTCCTCATTTTGGCGTGGTATTGGATTGGGAAGATTGGACAAATCTATCAAACCATCTTCAATCGTTAGCCATCGATTTCATAATTAAACCTTATATCAGATTTCCAGGTCAAATAGGTGAACAAGCAACCATGTTCTTTCTTGACCCCTCTGGTAATGCATTGGAATTCAAAGCCTTTAAAAGCATGGATCAGTTATTTGCCAAATAAATTCAATGCTATGAAATTCCTTACCTTGCGTTTTGTCTTTTTGGTAAGCACCTGTCTTTGCTTTTACTCTTGTCAAAAAGAGCCTGAGCCGGTCTTACCCAACATCATTTTTATACTCACCGATGATCAAGGCTGGGGTGATCTTGGGGTTCACGGTAACGATACTATTGAAACCCCTACATTGGATCGCCTTAAGTCAGAGGGGGCCTCGTTTACCAAATTCTATGTCAGCCCCCTTTGTGCACCTTCGCGCGCTTCTTTTCTCTCTGGCAAATACCACCTTAAAACCGGAACGGTCTCTGTGTCCCAAGGCATGGAACGCATGAGAGCCAGCGAACGTACTATCGCTGAGATTCTTTCCGATAAAGGTTATGCCACCGGTTGCTTCGGCAAGTGGCATAATGGCTCGAATTATCCCGAAAATCCTCAAGGGCAAGGATTCAACGAATTTGTGGGCTTTACGGCAGGGCATTGGAACAACTACTTTGATACCCAACTGGAACACAATGGTGAAATGCGCCCCACTAAGGGATATATCTCTGATGTTATTACTGATGAAAGCATGTCCTTTATTGAAAGAAATAAGGACCAGCCCTTCTTCTGTTACATCCCATACAATGCGCCACATGGACCATTTCAAGTACCGGAGCGTTACTTTCAAAAGTATAAGGACAAAGGATTGAAAGATCGGTTGGCTGCCATTTATGGTATGTGCGAGAATGTGGATGACAATGTCGCTCGTATTTTAAATCAATTGGACGAACTTGCACTTACCGACAATACCATTGTAATCTTTGCTACGGACAATGGACCCAACGGACGTCGCTATAATGGAGCCATGAAAGGCGTGAAGGGTCATGTGGACGAAGGCGGGGTGCGAGTTCCTTTATTTGTCAAATGGCCCCATAAAGTTCCTGCCGGCAAAGAAATAGAAGCACTAAGTAGTCATATCGATTTGCTTCCTACCTTGCTTGATATGATTGGATCAGATATTCCGGATGGACTTGATGGTGTTAGTTTGGCCCCTACCCTATTTAATTCCGATCACACGATGCCCGCCAGAAAGATTTACACCCACGTAAATTTCATGACTAATATGACACCGTATCCAGGAGCCATCCGGGACGGGCGTTATGTGCTCACGGTAAAAAAAGAAGGCAATGAGTTGTATGATTTAACGAAGGACCCTGCTCAAAAACAGGATTTAATTGCTACTGATACGGTGGTTGCTGAAGCGTTAACCAGGCAATATCAAAGTTGGTATGAAGATGCTATCAGCTTTGTCACTGCCGCTCCCTCAATTCCCGCGGGGTTTGCTGAATACGACCAGGTACATTTGACCGTACAAGAAGCAGACTTCACAGATAGCTTGAAGTTTAAGGAAGGTCACGGCTGGGCCAACGATTGGTTGGTGAATTGGAAATCCGACCAAGATCGCATCAGTTGGAATTTGACGGTTAAAGATAGTACCACCTATCGTGTATTAGTTAAGTATACCGTACCAGCAGCGGATCTGGGCAGTCAATTAGTAGTTACCACAGGAGATCAAGCGGTTCAAGCTACTATTGATAAGGCCTTTGATCCGGAGTATCTTCCCAGCCCTGACCGAGTCCCTCGCATTGAAGTTTTCGAAAAAATGTGGGCTACCTTGGATTTAGGTAAAATTCAACTAGTCCCTGGAGCCAATAGTCTACAGCTCCAAGCATCACTGGTAAGCGGAAGTCAAGTTTGTGAATTCAAAGAAATAGTCCTTGAAAAAGATTGATCACCCCATTAAGCTAGCTTGATAAAGATACTGCTAGAAAGCTCGGCCATCAACGTACATGCTAACCCATTCCTG
>JAJCYK010000255.1 GCA_029262935.1 Cytophagales bacterium
ACTCGGAAGAAATTGCGTGTACATTTCTATCATCTTGATTCGAGATTTATATAAATCCTTTCTACTAAATCATTACTTTTGTCACTATGCCGGAACGTTACAGCATTTGTTGTTCTAAAAATGAGCTTGAAGCACGCCTAAAGGTGGAGCTATTGGATAATTACGGGCCCCGCTATAATGCGGCCCCTAGCCAGTTGCTGCCGGTGGTTACTAATGAAGACCCTAAGGGCTTTTCTTTTTTCTATTGGGGCATTTCCCCAAAATGGGCCAAAAACAGAAAGATCAGTAACAAGCTGATCAATGCAGACAAGCAGCAATTGCTGGAAAAGCCCAGTTACCGGAGGGCTTTAAATGCCCGCAGGTGTCTGGTACCGGCAGATGGGTTTTATGGATGGAAGTTAATTGGAAAAAAGAGCCGGGTACCTCACCGTTTTTTCCTCAACAATCATGAAATTTTCTGCATGGCTGGTTTGTGGGAAGAATACCAAGAAGAAGATGGCGATATCGTGCACACTTTTTCTGTGATCACCACCGCTGCCAACGAATTGGTAAACGACATTTCTCCCTCTATGCCCGCTATTTTGTCCAAGGAAAACGAAAGCAAATGGTTGGACAATCAATTGTCTGGGGAAGAACTCTTGGACCTGTTGGTGCCCTACCCCGCGGAGAGTATGGGAATTTATACGGTGTCTCCTATAATAAACTCTCCCCAATCCGACCTGCCTTCTATGGTAAAACCTGTGCCTCCGGCAGACCAATTCGGCAACTACACCCTATTTAATTAGCACTTTTTTTCCAGTCCTTATCCAGATAGGTGGCCAAGTGTTTTTCTAATTGCTTCAAATTTTCCGGAGCGCCATGGTAGTCCATGACCTTTTTACTGTTCGTTCCGTCTTGATAAAAAAGATAGGTGGTGGGTAGATCGCTGACATTGGCATAATATTTCTCTTCCAAGCCAAAAAATTGGTGCTTTTGGAAGGAATTTTTGATGTCTTCTAGCTCTTCATCGCTTAGTTTAACTTGATAATTACCCAGATATTTAATGTGGGCAGTTCCTAGTAATTCTGCCCATCCGTCCTGATAAACCTTAAGGGTATATACGGGACATTTACCCATGCAGGAAGTTTTCTCCATGGAAAAAAGCAGCTGTTCTGGGGTATGAGTAGGCATTTTTTGGCAACTTAAGGCAAAAAATAAAAATCCGGTCAACATTAATGTGCTTCGGAAACTTATTACCAGGTTAAAACAGTTTATCATAATATGGATCGTTTTTACAGGATTAATCTATAAAATAATCATGCCAAAATAACCATCGGATTTCATTATATTGCAATATTATATTTACAATCAAATTTTGCTTATGAGGGTTCTACTACTACTTTTTGTATTTACTATTATTGGTTTTCAACAGGTTAAGGGTCAAAATTCCTTATACCAACCGGAACAAACCAAAGGGACCACCATCGTCTGTTACTCCTCCGGTGAGGATCAGCATACGTTTGTTCCCCCTCCCAAAGACTTCTTAAGGAATATGGGTAATCGCACCCAAATGGGGTCGACCTTTGATGTGGTATACGTGGGCTTTCCGCAAGAAGCTCAGGACGCCTTTCAATTTGCTGTAGACATTTGGGAATCCATTTTGATTAGCCCCGTCACCATTCGCATACGAGCGGAGTGGTCAGACCTGGACCCCGGCACCCTGGGGTCGGCTAGTACCGCAAGTTTTTTTAGGAACTTCAAAAACACCCCACAATTCCAAGTGTGGTATCCTGTGGCTCTAGCAGAAAAGATTGCCGGCGAAGAACTTAATGGACCTTCAGATTTTGATATCACGGCCAGCTTCAACAACGATAACGACTGGTACTTCGGTACTGACTTGAACCCCGCAGTTGGAGAACACGACCTAGTATCGGTAGTACTTCACGAAATTGCTCATGGTTTAGGCTTTATCGATACCATGGGAGAAACTGGAGGGGCAGGTAGTTTTGGACTTTCAGGTTTTCCCGCCATATATGATTTCTATATCTCTACCGCCCATCCTGAACGTTTACAATTGACTGATGATGCAAACTTCGGCAATCCCTCCACGGAGCTTGGAGACGCTTTGACTAGTGAAAGCGTGTTTTTTAACAGCCCTTTAGCGGAATTGCCTGGCAATATCTTACCTAAACTATTCGCGCCTACGGCCTTTAATCCGGGATCCAGTATCGCTCACTTGGACGAAGCTACTTACCGGGCTGGAACTCCTAACTCACTGATGAGCCCTAGCATTGGTACTGTCGAGGCCATTCACAATCCTGGCCCCATTGCCCTAAACATGTTTTCAGAAATGGGGTGGGTACATACTTATATTGAACACGATCCTTTAGCGGACACGGAAACGTTCAATCAGCCTTTTCCTATTACCGCCACCATTTTCTCAGATAGTGTGCTAGATACCAACAGTATCGAACTGCATTATTCCTTGGATAGTTTTGCTACCGCCCCGACAGTGGTAAGCATGGCGGCTACCGCCAACGCTGATGAGTATACGGCAAATATCCCCAATAACGGAGCCCCTCGGGTAATCAGTTACTTTATCCAGGCGGACGACAACACCACCCGCACCTATTCAGCTCCTGGTCAAGCACCTGAGTTCTTCTTTAACTTTATTGCCGCTGTAGATACCATCAAGCCCGTGATTGTGCATGAGCCAATTAGCTTCTTACTTATCACCGACGAATCTGTAGATTTAAACGCTACCGTTACGGACAATTTCGACTTGCAATCCGTACGATTGGAATACGCGATTAACGGTACCGATCAGACTCCTATCGACATGACTTTGGATACTACACCGGATGTGGATGACAATTATTTGGCCACATTGGATTTTCCTATGGGCAGTGTCGCTGTAGGTGATGCCATCACCTACCGTATTGTGGCTACTGATGAGACCACGGGCAACAACGTCCAAACCAATCCTAAAACAGGGACTCATGAGTTTACCATAGATGAAATCTCCGCGGTACAACAAACTTATGAAAACGACTTCAATGCCGCTACGACAGATTTTGTAGGCAATGCCTTTAGTATCACCACCAGTTCAGGGTTCGCTGACGGTGCCATTCAATCCGACCACCCCTATTTGGACGGCAGTGGCCCCAATGATGAAAGCAACTACATTTATCAATTAAGAATACCTGTTGAAGTACAAGCCAGTAATGCTACCATTCGGTTCAAAGAAGTGGTACTGGTAGAACCCGGAGAACCAGGCACAACTTTTGGAGACGATCAATTTTGGGATTTTGTGGTGGTTGAAGGTTCCCTAGATGACGGTACTACCTGGGTCCCCTTATTAGATGGCTACGACAGCCGGGCCAATGCCGATTGGTTGTCGGAGTACAATGGTAGTTTAGTAGGTAACAACTCCACGGCTACGGGCAACTCTTCCTTATTTGAAACCCGGGTGATCAATATGCTGGACAACTTTGCCGCCGGTGATGAAATTATCATCCGGTTCAGACTCTTTGCTGACCAAGCGGCTAACGGCTGGGGCTGGGCAATCGACGACCTCAATATTCAAGGTATAGTGGTGACTGATATTCCAGATATCTTCCGAGCGCAAGAAATCAAGTTGTTCCCCAATCCAACCCAAGGAAGCTTAACCTTGTCTGGCAAAATGGAAGTGGCGGGTCAACAAGTACAACTAGCAGTCATCAATATATTGGGTGATCGTTTGTACCAAGACTCTTGGGCTGTCAACAGTACTGAGTTTAACCGCAGCCTCAACCTAAACAAACTGCCTGCAGGCATCTACTTTGTCCAGTTGCAGGTAGACGCGGAAGTACATAGTTATAAAATTGTGAAAGCGGAATAACTGCTTCTATCACTATAAAAAAGCGGGTACTAACGGGGCCCGCTTTTTTTATGCCTAAAATTTACTGGTCCGTCGATTCGCTCCTAAGATTAATCGAAATATCCCATAGTGCAAGTAACCGCTGGCTACATTTGTGCAAATATTAGATTTGAACAGCTATGGAAAAAAATTTCAATCTTGCCCTAATAATAGATGATAATGAAATTGATTCATTCATCTTGGAGCGTATCCTAGAAGATACCAGTTTCGCCAACA
>JAJCYK010000256.1 GCA_029262935.1 Cytophagales bacterium
AAATCTTCACTTCTTAGAGGACTTTCATGATTGTACATTATGCCATTACAAGCATATAGACCGTGCTTGACTCGAAAGTCAATTACGGCTTGATGTGCCTTGAGCTTCGCAATTCCATAAGGGTTACGGGGATTAAATTTCGTTTGCTCCGATTGCGGATAATTATTAACATTTCCGTAGAGTTCAGAAGTAGATGCTTGAAATATTCTGGTGTTTATTAAACCCAATTGAACTACTGCTTCTAATATTCTTTTAGGTCCCATTCCATTCACATCAGCAGTATATTCTGGAATGGCATGACTGGCCCTTACATCACTCATCGCGGCCAGATTGTAGATTTCATCTGGTTGCGTTTTTTGAATAATGGTAGTGATACTGAAGACGTCCGTAAGATCACCGGTATGAAAGGCCAAAGCTTTATTAGACGGGTTTAAATCCTTTGTCAGATAATTAATGCGACTGAAAGTATTTGAAGATGATCTTCTGATAATCCCATGAACTAAGTAGCCTTTTCTGAGTAAGAAATCTGCTAAGTAGGCCCCGTCTTGACCGGTTATTCCCGTTATTAATGCTACTTTCCCCATAGGATCATCGTTTCCTTCTTAAAGGTCCTTGCCCAGCTAATTGATAAAAGATCTTTACGCCCAAAAATAAATACCCATCATTGCTTTCAGAATTCCCTCGTTGGCTACCTCCAGGGGCTTTTTCCAACCCAATTTCAGGCCTACGGTCCGCCAAAGCTGCTGCAATGGGATCGGCAAATGATGAAGGATTCCTATAGTTCATACTGACATCATCCAAGTAGTCGGTGAGGGTGAATCTATAGCTTATTTCTGCGGCCAGCTCCATCTGAGGATTTATCTGATACCCAACACCACCGCCGGCTGGTAAAACTAAAATGAACTTATCGTAATCAATCCCTTCTGTAAATAAGGGTTGCAACTGGTGCCAAATCCCGTCCAACTGCGCTTGAGGGTTAAAGTAGGTGACTCCTGCTCCGCCCATTATATAGGGTTTTAGATTAGCGTTGTTTCCGTACAAGCCATAAACGACGAAGACGCTCATCTCAATATTATTGGAACGAAACGATAGGTTTCGGGTACGACGAAAATCTCCCTCGGGGAGTTCGGCATCGGCCGCGGAAATACGATAATAAGATAATTCCGGTCTCAAAAACAACTTCTTCTTTAATGGAATTGACAATCCAAAGGTTAGATGAGGATTTAAATCTCCCAAGCTGCGATCATTGCTTAATTCTCCAAAATACTTGGCGATACCTGTTCCGGCATAAAATGTGAGTTGTCCAGATTTTTGATACTTAAAAAAGGTTTGCGCACGAAGGGGTTGAAAGCCAATGAAAAGGCATATTAGCAAGGCTACCTTTGGAATGCATAAAAACCCATAACTACGGGCATAACTGCATGTAAACAGGAGCGGGGCCTTGTTAATCATCTTAGAAATTTGTGTATATTGATAGGTTATAAACCTAAACTTCCCATGAAAACCTTATTAAACCTAATCTTTATTTGCACCTTAAGTGTGCTTATTGGCGCTTCGTGTAGCTCGCAAAAACAGGCTTATAAAACAAAGATGACCAAACAGTTTCACAAAAAAGAAAAAGTTGGTCACACTCCCAAAAAAGGGAACGTTTTCCAGAGATTATTTTCATCCAACTAGACGGGCGTTTTTGGTAATTGGTTCCTGCCGTTATTTTCCCAATGCTGGTATTAGTACTCTCAGGGCCAAACAAAAAACCAAACCTTAATTGATGGAGGGATTGTTACTGAAAGGTGTAACCCAAAGTGATTTCATGGCTTCCACTATGCAGTCGACCCAATTCCTTAATTCCATAGTCGTAGGAATATCCTACCGAAAGGGATTCTTGCAAATTTATTCCCAATAAAGCAGATATGGACTCGCTGGAGCGGAAGGACACCCCACCCCACATAAGTTCTTCATAAATCACTTTAAGGTTAAGATCCATTTGTATCGCTGCAGGTTCACTGTATTTGATCAGAGTACTCGGCTGTATAGCCCACTGTCTATCCAATTGAAATGTATAACCTGCAGTTACAAATACATGATTAACTAGTTTGGAATAGTTGTTTTCTATTAAGTCGTTGAACTTGAATTTGTTCTTTAGTAGTTGTCTTGCGGAAACTCCCAAAAAATAATTTTTATGATGAAGAAAAACCCCCAAAGCTACATCAGGAATAATCTGCGCTTGAACACCCGTGCCTAAAGCTGGATCTAAATCATTGGAATTGTTTGCCAACCGTATTTCATCAGCATCCAGTGCATATTGCAGCCCTCCTAGAAAGGCACCAATAGAAAGGTAGGTGCCCGCATCTACTTCAACATGATAAGCGTATGAGGCAAACAGGCCCGAATTGCTAATGGGCCCCGTTTTGTCCCTAAACACATATCCTCCAACACTGTGATAGCTCCCTAGGCTTGCCGCCTGACCTCTACCGCTTCTGGGGCTTCGAAGTTTTTTCGTCTTGACGGCTCCTATGGCTCCTTGCATACTGAAGTAGTACGTTTTAGGCGCTCCCTCAAAGCCAGTCCATTGATTGCGATAACCAATCATAGCTTGCGTATGGATTGCACTACCAGTAGCTGCCGGATTTAAAACATACGGGTTATGCATGTACTGGGTGAACATAGGCATTTGTTGCCCACAAAGGCTGCCCACCACCAGATACAGAGAGATAAATACTATTCATCTGCGCATCCTCATTATCTAATGATAGTAACCGTTCCTTGCAATGGAGACGTACCATCACTTAACTTAATGACATAATAGTAGGTCGTTGTTGGTAGTTCCGTACCCTGGCGGGTGCCGTTCCATGGGTTGGAATAACCCGTGCTATTAAATACCAGTTGCCCCCATCGGTTAAATACCAAGACTTCATTATCGGGATACAGCTGATTTAGGTCAGGAATTTCCCAAGTATCATTCTGGCCATCGCCATTAGGGGTAAATCCATTGGGCACATCTAGCAATGGAAATTCACTTTCAAGCCTTAAATCAATTGCGACCTGACATAAGTTGCTATCCTCTATCACCACGGTATGGTCACCACTGGGGAGATTTTCAATTAGAGTAACTTGTCCTAGCGCCTGACCGTTTAAACTGACATTATACGGTCCTATGCCTCCTTGAATTTGTGACAACAAGATGCTGCCATTTGTTTGACCTGGGTCAGGATGAGAGAGAGACTCAACCTGTACTTGCAAATCACTAGGTTCACTGACCTCAACATCTGCTAAAGTGCTGCTACAACTGTTTTGATCTCTAATTAATATGTCATAGTTGCCCGCAGCTAATCCAGTAAATTGGTTAGAAGATTGAAAACTTACCCCGTTATCAATGCTGTAGTCCAAAGGCGTACTACTGGTCGTGGCTAAAGTTATGGTACCATCTATATTGCCGGCGCAAGTAACATCAGTTATCACATCAATTGTGGCTTGGGGCCCACTTATATTATCCACTTGGATGGTTATGGAAATTGCGCAATTGTTAATATCGTTAACTATTAATGTATGA
>JAJCYK010000257.1 GCA_029262935.1 Cytophagales bacterium
GGATTGGCCAATGATGTTGACCTGAACAATGGTGGTACTTCACTATTGAATACGGCTACCGATGGTGATGGTCTGGCAGACGCGTTGGACTTGGATTCGGATAGTGATGGCATCCCTGATACCATTGAAGCCGGAGGTACAGATGCAGATGGAGATGGACAGTTAGATGGCTTTGTAGATAGTGATGGGGACGGTGTTCATGATAGTGCAGATTTAAGTGAATTTGGCTCCCCACTGGTAAGCGCCGATCGAGATGGCGATAGTTTACCCGACAATCTAGATCTGGATGCAGACGGGGATGGAATATCAGATTTGTTAGAAGCAGGAGGAACAGACGCAGATAACAATGGCATGTTGGACTTACTCGCCGATACAGATGGTGATGGGCTGTCTAACTTAGTGGACACGGATGACTCCGGTGCTCGGTTGTCAATATCAGATAGTGATGGAGATGGCTTCTTGAACTTCCAAGATATTGACAGTGATAATGATGGAGCAATTGACAATATCGAAGCTCAAGTTTCTGGCAGCTTCGTGCCGGAATCCAATACGGACACTGATACGGACGGGATCGATGATGCCTATGACGTAGATTGTACTCCATGTGGAGGTATTACCGGCGTGCCAATTTCACCCGTAGGTACGGATGTTGACGCCACTCCCGATTACTTAGATGACGATACGGATCAGGATGGAGTTTTGGACATTATTGAGGCTCATGATGCTGATTTGGATGGGTTTGCAGATTGGGATGCCAATACTAATATGATCTTAGACGCTGGGGAAGTGGGCACTGTTGATTCCGATGGGGATGGTCTACTTGATGATTTTGATCCTGATCAGATTGCTTGTTCTTTTTCTGACTTTAATCAGCCTGCCAATGGTGGTTGCGCCTCCTTACAAGATAGAGACACGAATGGTACCCGCGATTGGCGGGATGCTAGCTCAGCGCCATTACCTATTGAGCTAATTTTCTTCAATGCAGTAGTTAATGGAAAACATGTAGATCTCTTATGGGCCACGGCTTCGGAAACCAATAACGATTTCTTTTCCGTGGAACGCACCACCGACCTTGCAGAATGGGCGGTCATACTCACGATTTCCGGGGCTGGTGACAGTGAGGAACGCATAGATTACAGCACTGTGGATGTCTTACCAGTTGCCGGAGTTTCCTATTATCGATTAAAACAAACAGATTTTGACGGCCAATTCAGTTATTCAGAAATTGTGCGAGTTACATTTGCACCAGAGAATGTAATAACGGTTTATCCCAATCCAGCGGATAGGGTGATCAACGTAAGTACTGGGGGACTAAAGCTTGATCTTGAGTCCGTACAGCTAATAAACAGTATCGGGCAGTTTGTAGATGTTAGAAGTACAATAATTAATGAGCGTTCGCTACTACTTAATACAGCAGATCTGCCAGCTGGGGTTTACCAGGTTAGAATCAAGAATGATCAACTGGTGGTGGTACGTCGAGTCATTCTCTTTCACGAATAGACGGACCAATACTATAGTACAGGTCTATCTAAGCTTAGACTAAAGGTTTAAGATCTGCTAATGCGGTGGGTATTAATTCAGATACGGTAGGATGTATATGCACGGCACGCTGGATGACAGTATAAGGGGCATCGGCGTACATCATATCCAATATGCCATGTATTACTTCGTCTCCCTCTATGCCCAGGATAGTGGCACCAAGAAATTTCTTGGATTCTGCATCTACCAAAAATTTCATGAAGCCATACGTTTCACCTTTCTCCTTGGCCCGGGCAATGCGCTTCATGGGTCGGCTGGCTACCAGAGCATTGATGCCAGCCGCTCTAACTTCAGTTTCCGTCATTCCCACGCGAGCCAATGCAGGATCGGTGTACAGCCCATAGCATAATATTCTATCACTGATTTTACGAGGGTCATTATCAAGAATATTTGCAGCAACAATTTCAAAATCGTTATAAGCCGTATGGGTAAATGCCCCTTTTCCGTTGCAGTCACCTAGGGCCCATATGCCCTCTACATTCGTTTGACAGTGATCATTCACTACTAAATAGCCGCGAGCATCGGTTTCAATACCAGCATGTTTAATCCCTAAATCATCAGTATTGGGTTGGCGCCCTGTGGCAAGCAGCAAATGCGTACCTTGTACCACCGGAGCACCTTTTTGACAATCTACATCTACCTCAATGTTTCCCACCGAACCACTGCCACCTAAACAGGTGGCGTTGAATCGAAACTCAATGCCTTCGTCCTCCAACATGCTAAGTACTTCGGCAGACACATCTGGGTCTTCACGACTTATGAGCCGATCTCCCCTTTCAATAAGCGTGACTTTACTCCCGAATCGTCGATACATTTGTGCAAATTCCAAACCGATGTAACTACCGCCCACTACAATTAGATGGCTGGGTACAAAATCGATATCCATCATCTCTACGTTGGTGTAATATTCCACATCCTCGAATCCTGGGGGAATAAAAGGCCGCCCTCCCACATTAACGAAAATTTTTTCTCCTATTAGTTGCTGATCACCTACTTCTATGGCATGGGTATCGGTAAAACGGGCGTGCCCTTGATATACCGTTAGATTAGCGGTGCCGCCCAACCACTTTTCCAATCCTTGATTGGATTGATTCACCAAGACATCTTTACGAGCCTTGACTTTTTTCATATCTACGTGAATGTCGCCCTCTATCATTATTCCAAAATCTTGAGCTCGTCTAGCCACGAAAGCAGCTTTTGCGGAAGCTACTAGCGTTTTGGTGGGTGTACAACCATTATTGACGCAGGTACCTCCAAAGGCTCCTTTTTCAATGATTGCGGTTTTTAATCCAGAGGACGCTAAGCGCGCGGCTAATGAAGGTCCTGCCTGTCCCGTTCCTATCACTATAGCTTGGTACTTTTCCATGGCATTTTATTTTAAAGTTAGACGTTCTGGCGGTTTATGGGTGTTGACTTAAATACAATTTATAAAATCATTTTTAATGGTAGGCATAAGTGGGAGCGCTTCTCATGGTAGCTTGCTGTGACCACAAGCAATAAACTAAGCCTCACTATTAAATTAAACCAGTAGGCGCCACTTGATTTGGACGGAGGCAACTCATTGCGAAGGTGGAAAAATTAGGGTTATTCCCAACCTCTAAATTGCCAATTCACGGTTTTATCGGAAGATTTTCAGGGAATTTTCAATCAAAATTTGGATGCTAAAATTATATTCTCTAAAATTGGTTAACCAATAACTGGTAAACCAATTAATTCCTATGAGCAGCATTGACGTATTCGAAAGTCTGGAACAAATTAAAATGGAGCGACCTTCAGACAAAATCATTGAGCAAATCAAAGGCTTGATCAGCTCTGGTCAGCTAAAGCCTGGTGATCGACTACCATCGGAAAGAAAATTGTCGGAAAAATTCGGACTTGGAAGAGGCTATGTGAGGGAAGCCTTGCAAAAACTGGAGTTTTACGGAATACTACGGACCCTGCCTCAAAGCGGGACCGTGGTGGCTGGATTGGGAGTAACCGCCTTGGAAGGCTTGATTAATGACGTACTGCAACTGAACAATTCAGATTTTCACTCCATGGTGGAAACTCGGGTCATGTTAGAAATTAATGCTACCAAGTTAGCCGCTCAACGTGCTAACCCAGAATCCATAAGTAAGATTGAAGAAGCACTTGAGGCCTTTAGAACTAAAGTAGAAGCAGGGGATCAAGGAGTAGAGGAGGATCTAATGTTTCATTTGAAAATTGCGGAGGCCGGAGAAAATGCTGTACTGAAATCCCTACTGCTTATTATAGTTCCCGACTTAATCAACTATACCAAAAATTTAAACATCTGCGGAGATGGCAGATCTCTTAAATCCTTAGAAGAACACGATATTATCTTCAAATACATCAAAGAAAAGAATAGTGAAGCTGCGGGACAAGCCATGCGCTTGCATTTAAATGATGTTTTGACTTATGATCCTGGATTGACCGGGAGTAACGGACACTAAATTGACTTTAAATTTTACCCAAATGCGATATAATTCAAGCTAACCAGCATAAAAAAAGTCAGCTAATAGAATTAGCTGACTCATTGTCGATTTTCCCAGTTTGAATACGCCTTGCAGACTTGTTCAAACTAAAATCATCTTAGTTAATTAACAAACTAACCAAATACTAAATTATGAAAAATTCTACACTTAAGAAATTTTTCAAATGGCTGTACCTACTTCCTGTTCTACTAATAATAACGCCATCCCTAACGGAAGCAACAAATACCAACAGCGATCTGAATTTTGTTTTATTTCAACAAGCAAATAATATAACAGTTTCTGGCAAGATCCTTTCTGAAGAGAGTGAGCCTTTACCAGGAGCGAATGTCATCATAAAGGGTACTACCCGTGGCACGGTTACCGACACCGAAGGCAACTACACTCTTAACGCCCCGGAGGATGCCATATTGGTTTTCAGCTATGTGGGTTATGAAACTCAAGAAATTGCAGTTAACAACCAGTCTACAGTAAACATTACCTTACAACTAGACGCGGATCAACTTGATGAAGTAGTGGTTATTGGGTATGGCACACGTAAGAAGTCGCACAGTACAGGTGCAATTGCACAGGTAGGGGGCGCTGATGTGGCAGCTATTCAGGCGAGTCGTGTGGATGATGCCTTGGCAGGTAAATTAGCCGGTGTTTTGATTCAAAATCAAAGCGGAGAGCCTGGTGCGGATCCAAAAATTCAAATTAGAGCCGCTTCATCGCTTTCAGGTGACTCCAACCCGCTAATTGTTGTGGATGGGTATCCGATTACTGGAAGTTTATCCACGGTTAACCCAAACGATATTGAAAGTTTGGAGGTGCTAAAGGATGCTGCTTCAGCTGCTATTTATGGTTCCAGGGGCGCAAATGGGGTTATTCTGATCACCACAAAAAAGGGAAAATCAGGTAAAGCTAACTTTAGTTACAATGCTTACACGAGTGTCTCAAGTAAGTATGTAGACGACATTGAAATGCTCAAGACAGCTTCAGAATGGGCTAATGATTTACAAACAAGTGCTTATGACCTTTCCGAAGTTGATCCGGATTTACTGAATTATAGGCTAAATGCCTACGCTAATGCACCTGACGTGGTCGGTATGGAAGATTGGCTTTTCCGATCGGGCACCACTCAAAGCCATGACTTTAGTGTTGCCGGAGGAAGTGAAGATGTCAATATATTTGCTTCACTTGGTTATCTGGACACTGAGGGTATTGTAAGAGAGCAAGCTTTTGAAAGATATAACGGACGTCTAAACGTAGATGCAAAGCTGGGGGAAAAGTTTAAGACTGGATTAAGTATCAATGGATCCTATAGTCACCAAGAAATTGTCCCTCATGACATGAGGGATCTCCTGAGAGCGTATAGTATCCATCCTATTTACCATACAGACGCGTCTATTGCATTCGTTCAACAATTGGATGGTCAAAGGCAGGCTTTAGCAGATGCAGGATCGTTAGCAACAAATATTGATAGACCATTTGACAATGGTTATAGAGGAGGTGGTCTTGTTAATTCAAGTATCTATACACTACAGCCAGGTGATATTGCGCATGAATGGCATTATGGGAGAGAACGAAATGGGATAGGAGGATCTGGAGATGCGGGTCCAGCTGCGAAATTTGACAATGCACGAGCATTTAAAAGAACGTATTACGCTAACGTGAGCTCATATCTACAATACAGTATTATAGAAGGGTTGGATATAAAAACCGTTCTGGGCGCGGATATTAACGATACTCAGGGATATTATTATCAAGGAGTAACGGCTGATTCTCGAGAACGTTCTAATCAATCTGACCTGGATCAAACAGACCTCAAAAGATCTTCCGTGTTGAGTGAGACCACATTGAATTATACTAAATCAATAGGTAAACATGACCTATCAGCGGTGGTCGGAATGGAATTTCAAAATTTCTACATAAGAGGAACGACGTTACGCGGTACCAATGTACCATTTGGTCAGCCTCTAAACTATTCGTTCTTAGAGCCTGCTGATATTACCACAAACCTAAGAGAGGAGACTGTTTCAAGAAGAAGTGTTTTTGGAAGAGTAAATTATGCCTATGATAATCGTTACTTGGCATCAGTTTCACTGAGAAGAGATGGTGATTCTCGTTTCGGGGCTAATAATCGATTTGAAACATTCCCCGCGGTTTCTCTAGGATGGAATGTGCATAACGAAGCATTTTACAACTCGGACTTTTTAAGCAACCTGAAACTACGGTTCAGCACAGGGTCTTTGGGAACTACTTCTTTTCTAGGGTCTTACGATGCTTTGAGTCTTTTACAAGCTCAACCTACCATTTTCGGGACGGGATTCCTTATCCCTAGTAATATAGCAAACCAGGATTTAACCTGGCAAACCAATACCGAGACCAACTTTGGTATTAATCTGGGCTTCTTGGGTAATCGTTTCACATTGGGCGTTGATTACTATACGTCAGATATCGAAGACATGTTGATTAATCAAAGTGTTTCTGAAGTTTTAGGAACACCTTCTATCGTACTAAATCGCGGTGATGTGACCAGTTCCGGATTGGAGTTGGAGCTCGGTGCAGTAGTGGTGGAAAAAGGTAGTCTTACCTGGGACATTAGTGCCAATCTATCTACCGTCAATACAGAAATCACCAGCTTGGGTGACCTGGATGCATTGCCTAATGTAGTTTACGGAGGCCCTAGTGGCAGAGGACCTCAGTTTAGAAATTATGTTGGTGGAGAAATTGGTGAAATGTGGGGATACGAAACCACTGGACAGGTTGAAACGATACATATTGCAGATCCATCGAGAAATATTGGCTTCAGTAGCTCAGAATATTATGTGGTAGACCAAAATGGAGATGGTGCAATTGATCCTGAAAACGATTATGTCAAGTTAGGATCAAGTACCCCTGATTTTTACTGGGGTTTGAACAGTTCAGTTAAATATAAGTCTTTTGACTTATCACTGCAGTTTCAAGGATCCCAGGGAGCAGAAGTTTACAATATCGACCCGATTTACTGGGAATCACAATTTGGAGGCAGATTGCGGGATAGTTTTGATCTTGAAGGCGATGGCATTGCTGATGCTAGTGGACGGCACTATGAGCAGACCAGAAATGCACATGGTGCATTGGTTCAGGATGCTTCTTATTTAGCATTGAGAAATCTGACAATTGGCTATACGCTTAAGCCAGAATGGGTCGGTAAAGCAGGTTTGAGGTCTGCGAGGGTATATTTTGCATCCACTAATTTGTTGTATTTGATGGCAGATGGTTACACCTCATTTAATCCTGAAGGTGTTGAGATCACCAATAATGGTTATCTAGGTCCGACAACATACGGGTACCAAGAAGGTGCGAGTCCGATTGTAAGAAGTTTTACGCTGGGTGTTAATGTTAATTTTTAATTAAGAAAATAATGAAAACATTATATATAATTTTGGGCTCACTGCTGTTGATAACAGCATGTGACAATGATTTGGATCAAGTACCACCTCTTGCTGCTGACGCTAGTTCTTTGACGTCTTTCACGGAAGTTTTGAATGCGGCTTATTATTATCAGCAGGCTTCAGCTACGCCAATGGCAATAATGGGTGACTTCAGAGCTGACAATATGTTGATGTTCGAAGAACCATATCCTGCTTTTGACAGGTTCAATGCGGATTTAGCCGGAGGAGATTTGGTAGAGCAATTTTTTCGCCCTTTCTATAGCAATTTGTACAAGTCAATACTAAGCACGAATAACGTAATTGAAAATTCTTCAGATGGTACTGAGGTAGGTGAAGCTCAATTCTTAAGGGCTTTGTCTTACTTCAAGCTTGTTCAGGCTTTTGGTGATGTTACTGTGAATTTATCTGCTTCACCAGACGTGTCAGACAAATCTATTCTAGCGAGGCAGTCGGCTGCCTCTGTCTATAGCAACGTGATCATACCTGATCTGCAAGATGCAATAGCGGCTTTAGATAATTCTGAAATAGCAAATGGTCGAGCGTCTCAAATTGCAGCTGTAGGAATTCTAGGTAAAGTTTATATGCACATGGGTAATTTCAGCAGTGCGGCAACCGAGCTTAGTGCCGTGGTAAATAACGCTGCTTCGGCAGGGGTTAGTTTACAAGCAAACTTTGCGGATATTTTTGGTGAGGCTAATGATTTGAACTCAGAAATCATATTTGCCACCCAATTGTCAACTTCTATAGAAGATGAATACGCTTTTACCCAGTTTCCGGGATGGTTTAGTGGAGGCGATACAAAATC
>JAJCYK010000258.1 GCA_029262935.1 Cytophagales bacterium
TCAAAATGCCGTGGACAAGGCTTCGCGTGACTTAGACAGGATTCGAAGTTTGTATAAAGATAGTGTCGCTACTTTAGAACAAGTGCAAGATTTGAGCACCCTGTCGGAAGTGGCAAAAGCAGATTTAAGGATTGCCAACTTTAATAGAAAATACGCCCGCATCACCGCTCCCTATGCCGGTAAAGTCTTGAAACGAACGGCGGAACAAGGAGAATTGGTAAATCCTGGCTCTCCCATTTTCACGGTAGGAAACCATAGTAGTAACAGTTACGTGATACGAGTTGCAGTTGCCGATCGGGATATCGTCCGATTGAATTTAAAGGACTCTGCTCAAGTTACGTTTGACGCCTATCCGGGGGTAATCTTCAATTCAGAAGTTACAGAATTAGCGGAAGGTGCGGATCCGCAAACAGGAACATTCGAAGTGGAGTTGACGGTTTATGCGGATCAGGGGATCCTCAAAAATGGATTCGTGGGTAAAGTAAAAGTGTTCCCCTCCAACCAGCACCCTTATTTTCAAATTTCTATGAGTGCTTTGATAGAAGGAAATCAAGCCCAAGCCAAGGTGTTTGCTTTTGACCAAGCCTCTCAGCAAGCGCAAGTGGTGCAGCTTAAACCGGATCAGATCAATGATAAATACTTTACGGTCCTAGCTGCAGATAAACCTCAGTTAAGCTTTGTGATCACTGAAGGTGCTCACTATTTACAGGATGGACAAAAAGTGCAACCTCAATAGTATTTAACTCCCTATCGTCATGAAATTACCAGAAATTGCTATAAAGAACAGCCAGTTCATCTTCATTATCGTCTTGCTGGGGCTGCTTATTGGTGTTAATGCCATGTTGACTATGCCTCGTTCAGAAGACCCGAACACTAAGTTTCCATTTTATACCATCGTAGTAGTGTACCCGGGTACTGGTCCTCAGGATATGGAGGAATTGGTTGTAGACCCTTTAGAAGAGGTTTTGGACGAAGTGGATGATGTCATTGAAATCAACACGGAAATCCGTGATGGCCTGGCCATTATCACCGTGGAGGCAGAATTTGGAATCGATTATGACGAAAAATATGATGATATCCTTTCGGAGGTAAACGCGGTAAAGCCAGACTTACCTGATGAAATTTTCAGTATCGATGTTACCCAGTTTTCTCCCACCGAGCAAACGATAATTCAACAGTATGCTTTAGTATCTCCGGATGCTTCTTATTCGAAGCTTCGGGATTTAGGCGAGGACTTGGAAAAAGATTTGGAACGCATCGCGGGCATAAATAAAGCCGAATTGCACGCTATTCCTGAGGAAGAAGTTAGGGTTTCTTTGGACTTCCAAAAAATGGCTCAGCAAAACATTACTATCCAACAGGTGATAGGGGCATTGGCTGGGAACAACGTTAACATTCCTGGCGGAGATGTGAAGAGCGCCTCTCGTTCTTTTACCATAAAATCTACCGGAGGTTATAAGAACCTTAATCAAATTAGTGAAACAGTCATTAATGCGCACGACGGGGCCTTAGTGTATCTCAAGGACATCGCTACCGTGGATTTCGATTACGAAGATCAGCGCTGGGTGGGACGTTTCAACGGGCAGCGGGCAGTATTCGTCACCGTCACTCAAAAAGAGGGTGAGAACATTCTTACTTTAGATAAAGCCTTAAAAAACGCCGTAGCGGATTTCGAGCCCAGCCTTCCTGGAAATGTTACCTTGGTATCAGCTTTTGAACAAGCACCTGCAGTACAAAGCCGTATCTCTGGCTTCTTTGCCAATCTTATTCAAGGCATCTTATTGGTAGGAGTAGTTATTTTCCTATTTCTAGGTTTTCGTCCCGCCTTGGTAATCATGACAGTAATTCCTATTTCCATAATGATGGCTATAGGGGCGCTGGACTTTGCCGGTTACGCTTTACAACAGATATCAATTGCAGCCTTGGTAATTGCTTTGGGGTTGCTGGTAGATAACGGCATTGTGGTTATGGAAAACATTGTGCGCTTCCGGAAAAAGGGGCTCTCCTTGAGCCAAGCAGCTATTCAGGGCACCTCCGAAGTGGGCTATGCTATTATTAGTTCAACTGTCACCACGGTATTAGCTTTTGCCCCCTTAGCATTTATGGAAAGCGGGCCTGGAGAGTATTTACGGTCGTTACCTGTTACTGTGATATTGGTACTGTCGTTCTCCTTGGTTTTAGCACTGATCTTTTCTCCGATCCTGTCTAAAAGCCTTCTTCCAAGTACTCGTCTTTACAGTGCTGGTTATGCAGACAAATGGCTACAGTATTTGGTGCAAAAACTTTACAAGCCCGCTTTGAATTGGACTCTGGCCCAGCCCATCTGGGTCATGGTGATTGCGGCCACTATCTTTCTGGGTAGTGTGATGTTGTTCCCATTTGTAGGGGTGACCTTTTTTCCCACTGCAGACAAACCTTTACTTCTGATAGAAATCGATACTCCAGAAGGCACTAATTTAGAAGCTACAGAAAAAGCCGCAGACTTTGTGGCAGCCGTATTAGACACCACTGCTTACGTGGCTAGTTATTCAGCCAATATAGGCCATGGCAATCCGCAAGTTTACTACAACCGACTGCCTGAAAGCTATCGTAAAAGTCACGGGCAGTTTTTGATCAACTTCAAAGGTTGGCAGGCCAGAAAATTCTATAAAGCCTTAAATCAATTTCGAGTTACTTTCGAAAAATATCCTGGAGCACGGATTACTTTTCGTGAATTAAAAAATGGGCCTCCATTTGAGGCACCAATCGAGATCAAGTTGATCGGGGAAGACCTGGAAACATTAAAGAACATTGCCAATGATGTGGAGGGCATGATTGCCACCACTCCTGGCACTTGGAATGTTGATAATCCATTGGCCATAGACAAAACTGATTTGAGAATAAAAATCAACCGTGATAAAGCGGGGCTATATCAACTTCCTCTACAAACCATTGATTTGACGGTACGGGCGAGTTTGGCGGGTATGGAGGTCGATCAAGTAACCTTGGACAATGGAGAAGAATATCCCTTGGTGGTGCGGTTACCTTTTGACGGGGATCCCAGCATCAATGATTTTGACAAGGTGTATTTTGCTACCAATGGCGGAAATCAAGTACCCTTAAAGCAAGTGGCCCAAGTCCAGTTTGAGCCGGCAGTATCCGAGATACTTCATTACAATTTGGATCGGAATACTGCTGTAACGGCTGATGTCAATAATCCAGATGAAACAACTGCAATCACCTTAGCCGTGATTGATAAATTAGGGGCGTATGCATTTCCAGAAGGCTATGGCTATCACGTGGGTGGAGAATATGAAAACCAGCAGGAGTCCTTTGGTGATCTCGGCAAGCTGTTATTGGCAGCCTTAGTGGGCATTTTTGCCGTATTAGTACTTCAATTTCGTTCTATCAAGCAACCCTTAATCGTATTTAGTGCTATTCCTTTGGCCATTACTGGATCCTTTGTCGCTTTGTTTCTCACCGGTTGGTCGTTTAGTTTCTTCGCCTTTGTGGGCTTTATCAGTCTTATGGGCATAGTAGTTAACAGTTCCATCATTTTGGTGGACTATTCCAACAAATTGATGCGAGATGGGTTAGACTTAGTCACCGCACTTAAGCAAGCAGCCGAAACCAGGCTTACCCCTATTTTGTTAACGGCCACGACTACTATTGTCGGCCTGTTG
>JAJCYK010000259.1 GCA_029262935.1 Cytophagales bacterium
TAATTTGTGTCGGGCAGCATCTTTTCCATTAGTAGCTAACATGCTATCAGCCACCATATTCAGGGTGGATACGTCTATATTTCTAGTTCTTGAAATATCATCTAAATAAGTCTTGTACAAGGAGCCTAAGAGGGACGCCGTTTGTTCCCTGGCTTCGGTACTCATATCTGTACGTGTAAAAGGTTCTACAGCGCTTTTATAGGCACCAACCCGAAATACTTGAGTTTGTACACCTAATTTGTCTAGCCCTCCTTTTAAAAAGTTGTATTCCGCACGAAATCCGTTAAATTCTACAATACCCTCCTCTGGGACGTATAACTCATCGGCCACGGAAGCCAAATAATACTCGGATTCCGTATAGTATTCACCGTAGGCTACTATGAATTTGCCGCTTTCTTTAAACGTCTCTAAAGCTGTTCTTAATTCTTTCAGTTTTGATAATCCGGAATATAAAAACTTAGGTTCAAGATAAATTCCAGCTATCCGATCATCCTCAGTGGCTCTAACAACCGCCTCGTTTAATTCTTTTAATCCTACACCTACTTGTCCGCCTCCTACCAATTGTATATCGCTCAATGGAGAATCCACGGTTCTTTCCAAAATGGGACGATCAATCTTCAGGTGCAATATGGTATTATCGGCAACGTCTACTCCCTTATCCTCAGAACTCGATACTATGGTTACCACGCCCATAAAAATAAAAAAGCTCGCTACAGAGAAAATTATCAACCCAACTAGCGTTGCTAGCACATTTCTTAAAAACATTTGTTATCTATTATATGTATAGGCACAATATTACTTGATTGCCTCTTTAAGTTAAAGTCTTTTTATATTTTTGGGCTTTTTACTTGATGACAGGGATATATCTACTTTTGGGATCAAACTTAGGAAATCGAGAAAGGCATTTAAGCTTGGCTCGTAACGGAATTGAGCACCGTATTGGGCCGATAATTAAAACATCGACCATCTATCAGTCTGCTGCTTGGGGAGGTATGGCCAAAGAAGACTTTTTGAATCAAGTAGTCCAAATACAGACCAAAATGAATCCCTATGCCTTACTTTACCGAACCATTGGCATCGAAATATCTCAAGGAAGGCAGTTTCAAGGACATCTTCAATCCCGTCACTTAGATATCGACATACTATACTATGAGAACTTAATCTTGAAAAACGAATTGTTGACGATACCTCATTCTGGCATCCCCGAGCGTCGCTTTACTTTGGAACCATTGGCGGAAATAGCGCCCCAGGAGCTGCATCCGGTCTGGCGTATTTCACAAGAACAATTGCTTAAACAATGCACGGATTCCCTGCCAGTTACTAAGTTATAAGTTAAATGGCGCTGGTTTCTACGGTGTCATCAATCTTACGAACCAATCCCTGTAATACTTTTCCTGGGCCCGTTTCAACCATTTGATTACATCCGAGTGCTACCATGGATTGCACGCTTTGGGTCCATCTAACCGGAGCAGTAAGCTGAGCGATAAGGTTCTCTTTTATTTCGGCAATATCGGAATGTGGTTGTCCATCAACATTTTGAATAATGGGACATAGTGGATCATTAAACTGAGTTTGTTCTATGGCCGCAGCAAGTTCTGCCCGCGCTGGCTCCATTAGTGGAGAATGAAAAGCCCCGCCTACTGGAAGGATCATGGCTCGCCTGGCTCCTGCTTCTTTCAATTGATCACAGGCTGCTGTGATACCCGCTACGGACCCGGAGATAACCAATTGTCCTGGGCAATTGTAGTTGGCAGGTACCACCACTTCCTCAATAGCGGCACATACTTCTTCCACGACTGAGTCTTCTAAACCCAAAACGGCGGCCATAGTACCTGGTTGGGTCTCACAGGCTTTTTGCATAGCACTTGCTCGAGCCGCCACTAGTCTTAAGCCATCTTCAAAAGAAAGCGTTTGGTTAGCTACTAGTGCAGAGAATTCTCCTAGACTATGTCCAGCCACTAATCTCGGAGCAAAGTCATCGTTAGTTAGAGCCAAAACCGTGGAGTGGAGAAATATTGCTGGTTGAGTAACATTGGTTTGAGTAAGCTCCTCCTTGGTGCCACCAAACATAATTTTACTTATATCAAACCCCAAAACATCATTTGCGGTGTCAAACAATCTTATACCAGCGGCCTGCTGGTATAAATCTTCTCCCATTCCTGGAAATTGTGATCCCTGTCCGGGAAAAATGTACGCTTTCATAAATGTAAAAATAGTAGTGGCGGCAATTTCGAAAATTGCAGGGAATATTCAAACCGTCTCTATGGACATTGGAGGAGGCATTGATTCTAAGAAGCGGGCTTTTTCTGAAGCAGATGGCAAACGACAAGTATCTCGCTTACCAAACCAACGATATCGGTTTCTGGAAATTACTCGGTAAACGGCATTGCGGATAAATCCAGGTACTATTTTGAAATAGTAAAGGAATCTCCAAATCCCATCCAAGTCTCTAGCTACTTCTAGAGCTGCATCAGATCGCGTAAATAATTTGTTCTGCTTCAACAGTACAAATGTCTTCATATGAGAAGTGTCAACTGGGTATGGAGCCAATAATTCGGTAGCTAAAGGGGATTGTAATGAAATAAACTTAAAAACGGCTTTTCGATCCCTGCGAATAATAAAATCTACCGAGCTATTACACAAGTTGCACACTCCATCAAAAAATATAATGTGGTCCATAAGGACTTATTCAGTAGCCTGCCTTAATAGATGTACCCACCCTTTGATCTGTTGTCGGGCTTGGCTAGGGTCCAACACGTCATAGGTGATGTCGGCTACATAATAATAAATGCCTCCTGGCACTTCGTTACCATTATTGTCTCTTCCGTCCCAGTTTATTAAAATGTTACCCTCATCTTCTGGATCATCAGAATTTGAAGAAAATACTTCCTTACCCCATCGGTTTACAATTTCGATGCTTACCGATTGCACAAACCTAGGACATTTGGTGAGATCCACATTGTCTAATCCAGGTACATCAAAATACGCCTGAAACAAATCGTTCACGTCGTCTCCATTATCA
>JAJCYK010000260.1 GCA_029262935.1 Cytophagales bacterium
GTATCCGATCACTCCTGCCAGTAGCAGGAAGCCAATAAGCAAGGTGTTCCGTTTGTGTTTCATAGTACCGTTGTTTGCCATAATTTAGAAAAATTATCCAGGTAATGCTAGTTGGGCATCCAGCGATTATTAGTTACCTTATGAGGCAAATAGTAAACATTTAATATGAAGAATCTAGTATTAACGATAGCCACGACTGCACTACTACTACCTCTACAGGCCCAAAAGGTTAAGCCTGAAGTAATAATTAAGACTTTAGATCAAAAAAGCGAGCACTATGGTACTTTAGCCCACCAAATATGGACTTATGCTGAGGTAGGATATCAAGAAGAAAAGAGTTCTACTTTGTTACAGAAGGAATTGCAAGATGCCGGGTTCAATGTAGAGGCGGGTGTTGCGGGTATTCCTACCGCTTTCGTTGCTACCTATGGGGAAGGAAAACCGGTAATTGGAATATTAGCGGAATTTGACGCCTTGCCCGGAATCAGTCAGCAAGCAGTTCCTCATCCGCAACCGAGGACTGAAGTAAATGCCGGTCATGCCTGTGGTCATCATTTGTTTGGGACAGCCTCTACTGCGGCAGGAATTACAGTTAAAGACTGGATGAAGAAACAGGGAAAGACGGGCACGCTTAAAGTATACGGCACACCCGCCGAGGAAGGGGGAGCCGGGAAAGTTTATATGGTGCGCGAGGGGCTGTTCGACGATGTTGATGTCGTGTTGCATTGGCACCCTGCAAGTATCAACGCCGCCAATGCTGCCTCCTCATTGTCTAATAAATCGGCAAAGTTCAGGTTTTATGGACAAGCGTCACACGCGGCAGCTGCCCCGGAGAGAGGTCGGTCTGCCTTGGATGGAGTAGAAGCTATGAATCATATGGTGAATTTACTACGTGAGCATATACCAATGGAATCCAGAATACACTATGTAATTACTCGTGGTGGTGAAGCCCCAAATGTAGTGCCTGCATTCAGTGAAGTATATTACTACGTACGGCATCCTGACATGCAAATGGTTCGGGATCTCTTTGAAAGAGTGGTATTGGCAGCAGAGGGAGCCGCCAAGGGTACCGAAACCAAAATGGAGTATGAGGTTATTCACGGCTTATATAATGTACTTCCCAACGAGACTATTAGCAGGGTTATGCACAAGAACTTACAAAAAGTAGGAGGAGTGCGATATAACATGGAAGAACTAAAATTTGCCAAAGAAATCATTACGTCCTACCAAGCGGATGCCGATACTTTGCCATCCAGCGAACGAATTGCTCCTTTCAAGGTAACGTTAAGAGGGGCTGGTGGTTCCACAGATGTGGGGGATGTAAGTTGGGCGGTTCCTACGGCTGGAATGCGTGCTGCCACCTGGGTACCCGGTACTTCAGCTCATAGTTGGCAGGCAGTGGCAGCTGGAGGAACATCCATAGGAACCAAAGGAATGATGGTTGCCGCCAAGACATTGACTTTAACAGCATTAGATATTTTCCAAAATCCTAAACTTATAGAAACTGCTAAGCAGGAGTTATTACGTCGCCGCGGGAAAGATTTTAAATATGAAGCACTATTAGGGGATCGCAAACCGCCTCTTGATTATCGAAAATAGTTTTGACCTATGTTATCTTCCAAGTTTGTGCATCGTTGGGATCAAGAAGAGATCATGGATGACCTTAACTTTGCGGGTGAAGAAATGGATCAGGCCTTACGGGAATTAGAGACTATAAACAAATGGCTAGGTGGTAATGCAGTTACGCTATCCGGGCTCAATAAGCTCAAGCAAAGCTTTCCTGAAAAACATGCTTTTTCTTTAGTTGACATGGGCTGTGGTGGTGGTGATATGTTGAGGCTCATTGCTGATTGGGGTCGAAAGAAAAAGCTGCAGTTAAAGCTGACAGGAGTGGATGCCAATCCCTATATTATCGAATATGCCCGCAAGAATACGAAGACATATCCTGAGATAGATTATCAAGTAGCCAACGTTTTTGATAAAGACTTGCAAATTCAGCCCTTTGATGTAGTAACCAGCACACTTTTTACTCATCATTTCTCTCAATCCCAGCTAAGCGTACTTATTCCTAATTGGATCGATCAAGCTTCTATGGGAGTAGTATTAAATGACTTGCACAGGCATTGGTTGGCTTATTACTCCATTATTGGCATTACCAAAATAATGTCCAAATCTCATATGGTAAAAAACGACGGGCCAATATCTGTCTTGCGAGCTTTTAGTAAACAAGATCTGGAACAATTGCTTGTCGCCCACAACATTAATCACTATATGCTGCATTGGCGCTGGGCTTTCCGATGGCTTCTGGTAATTCCATCTTGTTAAGCAATAAGTGCCATGGTTAGTTAAGCCTCCACCCAAACCACTTTTTCTTCCCAGGCTCCTCGGTGACCTTTTAATTTTAGCGACTCCTTAGGCATACCTACAAAAACAAACCCCATAAGTTTGTCCTCTTTTCCTATCTTAAAAAAGGGTTTGGCATCATCCCAAAAAGTGGGTCCGCCAGTGGACCAATAGCAGCCCGCCCCATAGGCAGTGGCCGTCAGATACATATTTTGTACGGCACAACTCACTGCGGCTTCCTCTTCCATTACTGGGACTCTTTTGTCAATATCTCGCTGCATGATCACAGCAATGATATGCGAAGCCAAGTGGGGCTTTTCTAATAGTTTTAGGTATTTAGCCTCTTCGTAAATGCCTAGCGCCTCAGTACGTTTCCGATATAGATCGGATTGAAAAACCGCCAAGCGTTGGATACCAGCTCCAGTAAAAACCTGAAACCGCCAAGGTTCCGTGAACTTGTGAGTAGGAGCCCAAT
Organism: Cytophagales bacterium; assembly: GCA_029262935.1. GTDB lineage: Bacteria > Bacteroidota > Bacteroidia > Cytophagales > Cyclobacteriaceae > JAJCYK01. The sequence continues at coordinate 2,819 of JAJCYK010000260.1, forward strand.
TGGCATTTTCCAACATCTTGTTAATGACCTCTTTCGGTACTGCCACTCCGGTGTACATTTTAGGAAAAATGGACCTGCGGTTTTGGATCACATTATTGATCTCCTCTGTATTGTAGCTCATTGATTGTTTATTGGTATATTATTCTCTGCGCTTTTTACACCAAATTAGCCAAAATGGATACTTGATGGTACCGTCGTCTTTTATCCACTCTCCTTTCCAGTTGAATCCGTCTTCTTTGATGTCGTAAAATGTTAATGAAGAAAATCCCGCCATGCCGTTCGGAGCAGCTTGCTCTTTTTTCAGTATAATGTCTCCGTTTTCTTGCTTGTTTCCCCACCAAACGGAAGGGTTGTATGCCACCGAGGGGTAGCTATAATAAGTAACGGCCCATTGGACACTGTCCTTATGAAATTGCCTCATGCTACCTGCATAATTGCCATCTCGCCACACCTCATCCTGAACGGCGGTTCCGTTCATAATATATTTAAATGACCAAACCATATTTGTTGTGTCTTTCCAAGTACCATCGGGATTGCGACCCAGGCTTTTACAGTCGCACAAACCGATCATGGGATCAAAGTCAGCCACTTGAGCAGGCGCTTCAGGGTTGAGCTTTCCAAAAGGTTGCCCGGCACCAGGTTCATAGGCCATGGCAGATGGAGATAATTGGCTGTAGCAGTAAGAAAAAGTTGCTGCTAACAAACAAAGTGTAAGTAGAGTATTTTTCATATCCTAAGATATCACTAAATTGACTAATTGCTATCCCCCGATACAGGTTATGAGAGATTATTTACATAAGCTTTTCAAGTACAATCACTGGGCAAATACAGGCCTGGCACAACATATAAAAAACCAATCGTTCCCGCTACCAGAGGTACTTGAGCGATTGAGTCATGTAGTAGCAGCGGAAGAAATTTGGTATTCTCGTGTGGCTGGCCTAGATTTTGAATTACTGCCGTTGTTCGAAGCACAGCCATGGGAAATTCTCACCCCAAGATTAGAGAACAGTGCCCAGAGATGGTTGGGACTAGTGGATCAAACAGAAAATTTTAAACAAGTAATTTCCTATCACACCACTAGTGGAACCCCCTTACAAACATCTCTGGACGATATCCTGTGCCACGTGGCAAATCACGGAACCTATCATCGGGGACAAATAGCTACCCTGATGCGCCAAGGGGGCCAAGAGCCTATGGTGACGGATTATGTGGCCTTCTGTCGTAACTGACGCTTTCTTATAATTACAAGCCAATAAATACTAATTAATAGTATCCATAACGGCCAAATATAAATGATACCCAAAGTCAGGTGCTTTAAAAACTGCCACCCTCCGGAGAAAGCCTCCCCTAAGCGGCTCTTGTAACTTTGTCCGGGCGCTTTTGTAGCAATAAAAACCGGCTCATACATAATTAATTGGATGGTACTCAAACGGGATTGATGGCTTAAGTAATTTAACCGGCCTTCTGCTGATTCAATTTCTTCGCGAATTTTACGAATATGATCTTCTACAATGAGTATGTCCTTTACGTTATTAGCCTCCGCAAGAATTTCCCGAAACCTTTGTTCAGCATGCCTTTTGTTTTCCAAGCGATTTTTAATGTCAACATATTCTTCTGTAACGTCCTTGCTGGTTACTTCTCTGGAATTAACATGTTCGGCATGAGATACCAGGAATGCTAACAACGGGTCCAACTGAGCAGGCGGTACTCTAATAGTCATGAGCGTCGTGATCCGGCTCCCCTGATCGCTTTGAGTAAATTGTGTGCTGTAAGCTTGAAAATCCTTGAGTCGCTTTTCAATTACATTTGAGAGACTATCCAATTGCTTTACCTGTAGATCAAGATGAGCTGTTTTTATAATCTTTGTATCCGACAATTCAAGAGGCCGGTCCTCTTCCAAACTTGCTTTTAATGGAGTCAAACCATCGAAATTGGATTCAAGTTCTTCTTCTGGGAGGCTCTCATTCAATATGTATGTGTCATGGTCAACTGGATCCAAACTACCATCTACCTTCCATGTGTCTTCGTTGCATGATGCCAAACTGACTATAAGTATTGCTATTGCGGTTAATTTCATAATCTCAATATGGTTATTTCACTAATAATCCTAGGGAAACTAAAAGGTCACATTATGCAGTATATTCTTCTGCCCTTTGCTTCACCATCCGTGCTCAATTTCCTACCTTTAACATCATGAGCAAACCCTCCAAAAAACTATTTCTGCTGGATGCGATGGCCTTGATCTACCGGGCTCATTTTGCCTTTAGCAAGACGCCTCGTATCAACTCCAAAGGTTTCAATACCAGTGCTAGTTTAGGCTTTACCAATTCCTTGTTGGAAATCATTCAAAAGCAAAAACCCTCTCACATCGCGGTGGCCTTTGATACTTTTGCTCCCACCTTTAGACATGAGCGTTTTGAGGCTTACAAGGCCCAGCGTCAAGCGACTCCAGAAGATGTGAAAAGTAACATTCCCTGGGTAAAACGGATCGTAAAAG
>JAJCYK010000261.1 GCA_029262935.1 Cytophagales bacterium
CTTTTAGCTTAGCAGATTTAGATAGTATACAGTCGTTAACAGTATTTTATGGATTTATTAAGAACCTAGACATCCAAAAATTAAGCAACGAACTTCGGGCCCGCATCGATGATAAATTTTATGCTCTTATGAGCCTGCAAAATGACTCCCTTGGTTTGCAAGTTATAAGAAACCCTATTGGAAAAATTTCTGATAGCTCGCTGGTAAGCGAAGACATTTCCTTGCTCATCCAACAAGCCCGGCAAGAAGAGCAAAACCTAGCTGAGTTAAAAGTAAATTTTGATGAGAAAATAGCCTTGATCAGTAGAAAACTGGTGGGTGGAGGAGGCAACCTGGATGCCAACAGCAGAAGGGATTTGTTGCAAAAAATCGAACAATTGGATGAAATTCTCACGGCAAATAGTGTTTATTTCTCCAATACCAAAAGCGACTACCACAATATTCTTACTTCAATGAGGAATCAATTGTTAAATATCAAGGACCTCGAAAAACGGCTAACAGATGTGCAGAAGCAACGACTACTGGAGAAAAAAGGGTTTCGAAAAAGGTTGTTGTTAATCAGCCTGATCGTATTAGGCTTGACTGTTAGTTCCTTTATATTACTGCTGTTATTAAAGAAAATTAATCGACAGAAGAAAGAAATTGATCACGCCCATCAGGAGCTTAATCAAGTTAACGAGCATTTGGAAGAGTTGGTGTTGAAAAGGACAGAGTTGTTGAAAAAGGCCAATGAGGAATTAGACACCTTTATGTACCGATCCTCCCACGATTTAAGACGGCCTATTACCTCCATACTGGGGTTGGTTCAGGTTGCTAAGATGACTTTGAAAGAAGACTCCATGGAACTCTTTGAAAGGGTAGCTTCTACCGCACGTAGTATGGACAGGATGTTACAAAAGCTAATAATGGTTAGTCATATTAACCAACCCAGTGATCCCACATCCATTCGCATGGAGGATTTAATCGAGAAATATGATCAACGGTTTTCCGGATTGATCAGCAAATACAACATCGACTTGGACTGGAATATTAAGCAGGGTCTCTGTCATGATACTTGTCCTGTAATGCTGGATATCATCCTTAGGAACTTATTGGAAAACGCGCTTAGATTTAGCACGGTTAGTGATATACAAATCAAACCCAGAGTATTAGTCAATGTATACAATCATGATGACGATCTGATATTGGAAGTTGAGGACAATGCTGGGGGTATTGATCCTAATGTTCAACCAAAAATATGGAACATGTTCTATGTAGGTAACGAGGCCTCCAAAGGAAACGGTTTAGGACTTTATGTTACTAGGCGCGCAGTAGAAAAACTAGGTGCCCAAATAAGTTTTGAATGCCAGGGACAGAAAACAGTTTTTACCGTACGCGTACCTTCCAGCAAAATTAGACGCTTAAAAGTGCCTGAAATGGTGGCGGTATAGGGGAAGCATGCCCTGTCGTTTCCGGGTCCGAAAGATACCTTCTCCCTTTAATACCAGTCGTTCGTCTAATTGATGATAATACGCATTAAGTTTTCGTTTAATTTATAATACGACAGTCTTTTATAAACTCGAAGCTTTTTAATGTTCCCTCGTTTAGATACTTCATTTGACCTAAACCGCCTAAATAACCTAAATCATCGTTGGGTATTGCACATCTTGTTTTGGGTGGGGTATTACGGGTACCGGGTACTTAATTACGGAGGTTATGTAAACACTTTTGAGAATGTTGCCTATGTGCAGTTCTTGGAGTTACCTATAAAGTTGTTTGCGGTATATGTAAACCTCTATTTATTGATGCCCAACTTTTTGCGCCAAGGCAAGACCACCGTTTATGCCATTTTAGTCTTTGTCCTACTAATGATCGCGACCTTCATGCAATTGCAAATCATCCGTATTTGTATGGAACTGGGCATTTACAACATTTCTTTGGATAAGATATTTAGCGTCCATCGATTTATAAGAGCTCAGTGGCATATTAGCACCATTATGTTTATTACAGCTGGCATTAAAATTCTGAAGGATACTTACCAAGGGCAACAGGTAAATCAACAATTGGAAAAAGAGAAGTTGGAAAATGAGCTAAAGTTTCTAAAAGCCCAAGTCAACCCTCATTTCTTTTTCAATACCTTAAACAGCCTCTATGCCTTAATTTTGGACAAATCGGATCAGGCTGCCGAAATGTTATTAAAGCTATCTGACTTGATGCATTATATGTTATACGACACAGTTCAAGACAAAGTAGCCCTATCAAAAGAAGTAACTTATTTGAGTAACTATTTGGAACTGGAAAAAATGAGGTATGGAGATGAATTAAATGTAGTCTTTCGGGTTCATGGACAGATAGAAGAGGTTCATATCGTACCCATGATTCTAATACCCCTCGTGGAGAATGCATTTAAACACGGTTTAAGAAACCCCCAAGAAAATGCCTACATCAAAATTGAACTTTCTTGTGAGGGTAGCGTAATAAAGTTTAAAGTAGAGAATAGTATACCTCAACTAGTTACCATATCACAAGAGGATGGCGGAATCGGACTAAAGAATTTAAAGAGACGTTTGGAGCTACTCTATAAAGACCAACATGAGCTACAATTGAAAAAGGAAGCTACACGTTATAAGGCCTTGCTAATGCTTAGCGTATGACTAAATTAAACGTACTGGTAGTTGATGATGAACCTTTAGCCATACAGGTACTGTGCAATTATATTAATCAAATAGAGAGCCTGGAGGTAAGCACTACTTGCCGAAGTGCTACTCAAGCTTTTAATGCTTTGCAGGAATATCCTATAGAGTTAATGTTTTTGGATATTCATATGCCCGAATTGTCTGGGGTAGATTTCTTAAAAAGTTTAAAAGACCCCCCAAAGGTGATTTTTACCACTGCTTATCAAGATTACGCAGTGGAAAGCTATGAACTTGAAGCGGTGGATTACCTCCTTAAGCCAATTTCATTTGACCGGTTTTTAAAATCGGTGAACAAAGTGATGCCTACTTATAATGAACAATAGGATATAGCACCAACACAAGAACTGGATCAATCTTATATATAATTAAAATCCGATAAGAAAGTATTTAAGGTGAAGCTTTCAGA
>JAJCYK010000262.1 GCA_029262935.1 Cytophagales bacterium
ATCTGCGGTACGTTTAAACTGTTCCGACACCAGGATAAAGGATCCGTCGTTATTTTTTAGAATATCGTGAAAAAACAGGTACCCCCCATCGATTTTGCCTTTACGATTCATTTTCGTTTTTTGGGCTACTTCCTTGGTCCAGCTTATGTATTTTTTATCAATCAGATGGCCTTGTGGATCGATATGATACCTAAACAGTCCTAAACTATGACTGGTTTTTGCTGATCTTCTGCCTGGCTCAAAATAGAGGCCAATAACAAAAAGATCTCCTTTTTCGTTGGCAAATGCTTCCAGAGGTTCCGATTGAAATTGATCTTCAATTTGAATACTAAATTGTTGGATACCAGAATGTCTGTTAATGCCTTGCAGAAAGAAATCAGGCGCTTTATCTTTTTTAGAACTTTTCTTAACTAGATTATTAAGTAACAGATTATTGGTCATAGCTAGGTGATCAAACCCTTCACGTTCTTCATTAAGGACATATTCCCATGGTTGACCCTGATCAGGTAAGGGGATAAACGAGATACGATAGGTTTTATCTATCCAGGGCATATAGTTAATGAACCCTTGTCCAGGCACAGTATACATCTGGGTCTGAGCAATTGGCTCCTGCTTGTTACCATAAATGCTGATCATCGGAAATTCGCGACTTTTCCTTTCCAATTCCAGGGTTGTTTTGGATAATAAAGTGCCTTCTGGCCCAAACATCATTAGTATGCGTCGAAATTTTGCAAAATCAATAAATTTCAAAAGAATATAAGACTCACAGGTAATGCCTTCCACCAACGAAAGATTTTTTGACTCGACAAACTCTGTGGTGGCATTGATGTTAAGATCTGGGTCGAATATGGTAAGGCGAAACTCTTTTTGCCCTTTCTGGGCCCTACTAAGGGTTTGTAAAAAGTAGTAACCAGAGACCTCAGATCCAGCATACAATGCTCCCATATTCCGCTGATTAATTTTAGAAACATCTTCAATCTTAACACTTTGTCCGTAAGCAAATCCACTCCCGATTAGATAAAAGAGCAAAATAAAACGGAGCACTTTAATTTTCATTTTCAACATCTTTATGAGGTTAATTTGGAGCCACAAAATCCTTTGGCAACTTGCATTTTTGTAGTTTGATCTTGGCATCGATTTTGTCCAAGCGCACCAGTTTATTTCTGGCTTTTAGTATGCCCATTTTAACCTCCTGTTCGAAGAAATAGGTTTTGCCAGCTTCCAGGACAACGGGTAGTTCGCTTTTGTTTTCTGCAATAGAGACCAAGGTGTGATTGCCCGGATCAACAAAAGTGTAGATGTATTGTTTCCCTTTTGTTTTGCCGATGAGGACTCCGTCTACTTCGAATTTAAAATTCAGTAATGCTCCCACAAAGACAGGCCTTAATACATAAACAACCGCCTTATCTGAAGGAGGACTTACTAACACTACCGGTACGGCATTTTCTGCAGCTTTCTTGCTACCACTGCACCCCATGATCAAAAACAGGAAAAATAGGACTATTAAAAGTACGTTGCGCATCATTTTCATTAATAGTTAGAAAGTATAGGACAAGGAAATGCCGGTACTGTGCGGTAATGATTGAAGGTCCAGATGCCAACGGCTCTGATCTGAATCTGAGGCGTTATAGACCGTTTCATATTTCTTTTGCTTGGAACCAACCAGGATACCGATTGCTACTCCTAAACCCGTCAGGCCAGCAACTATTGCCGTTTTACTATCGCTATCTGCTTCTATTCCAGAAGTAGATTCTGCCTGATTTACCCCTAGGATACTTCCTAAAAATGCCGCACCTCCTAAGGCTGCTCCCCATAACAACGCTTCATTGCCGGTTTGTTTTTCGATGCGTAGGACATCGGCAGCAGTAATTTCCTGCTGATCTTTTTTCGTTTTCAGATTATAGACCCCATCAACCAGAGTAAGGCTCTGGAATTCGATTTGCCGACCGTCCGATTTGCTTATCCTGCCTTTCTCAAGTGATTGGGGCAATTGGCCCCAAGCTGTTAAGCTTAGCCCACTGATTATCAATGCCATTACTATAAAATTGTCTCTCATGTTCATCATGTTCTTTTTGTTTAGAAGGTGTATGCTATTCCAAATTGAAGATGGAACTCTTGTGCTCTTAGATCTTCCTCTAACTCAATGGCTACGCGTTCCTCTTCGCTTTCAATAGCTCCATATCCAATATTGAGATATAAAGCAGCAACTTGTACGAACACTTTTTGAGATAGGTAATAAACGGCGCCAGCGCCGGCATTGAAGTTGCCGAGCTTACTTATAAATATGGCGTCACTTACTTCCATGGAGGTGGCTTGAACCGCCCCATCCTTTACTCGCAATGGAGTAATGGGGGACCATCCCAACTGCAGAAAAGGCTGAAACGGACTTTTTGGGAGAAAATAATATTGGAAGTTCAAGCTCCAAAGACTTAAAATGGCTTCACCGGTGGCCCCCACCCAACTGGCATCATGTACCCCACGATAAATGTTAAATTCCAGGGAGGATCTTTCAACGCGATAACCAATTTTTAGCCCAACACCCAGGCCATTGTCAACTTGAGGCACTAAAAACACATCGTCTGGAGCTACCAAGATGGTCTCACCATCAAAGTCGCCGGTAAGTGATTGTAAGGAACCCCCCAGGCTTAAGTACCAACCTTCTTCAATGCTGAACTGGCCATGAATGGGCGTAACTATGCCCAACAAGAGGCAAAAACAGAATGCTAGCGTTTTTAATGTTTTAGTTTGAATCATGAGGAGTTGATTTTACTACTTGTTTAAAACTGCTTTCAATAAGATCAAATGCCAGTCCTACCCCTGGCTCTTCCTCTTCCATAACTATTTGCACTAAGATCAAAGGATCGGTTTCGGTAGCTTGAAAAATCAGCACTTCCATAGGTAATTTATAAATGGTTTGCACGCCTTTGAGCCTCACTCCTTTACCTTGAAAAGCACCCCATTCACGGATACCTGATTCTGTGACATGGCTCAATAATGATTTTTGAGCCTGGATGATCTCATCCACGTTTATCTCGGCATGGCTGTAAAATGAAATCCCTGAACCTCCCAGACCCGCTATGGTAACCGACATTTCCCTAGGTAAATCCTCGTCGTTGTGTTGTTCTTTCCAATTTCCTGGGTACTCACAGGACCACTGCTGCCAAACCAACGTGCGTGTGCTGTTCATATCTGGGGGCTCTTCCAATTCCACGTCAATCATCATTCCTTCGGCCACACCTTTTCTTAATCCTTGGTCTTGTAAATGCCTCAAACATTGCTGATAGCTCTCCCCTTGTGCTCTTTTTTCTCGAATTTGTTTTAAGAGACGTTGTCGTAGGTGGGGGTCGGGAAGATTCCTAAGGTCCTTTTTATTACGATGATCTTTGATAGCCCATCCAAGCAGGGTCAGTGCTGCAGTTGCTAATATCCAGGCGATTGCTTCCACTTTAGCTTTTTATATCAAGTTGAGGTAAGCGTTTTTCCAGGGCGCTTCGCACAAAACTATTTTTTTGTATTACCGCGGGAATTTTAATTATTTCACCGCCTTTGGTAGTGAGCTGAATAAAGGTTTGGAATTGGAATGCATCTTGCACCCAGGCGTTCTCAAAGTCCGACCACTGATATTGCTTTTTACCAACGGTCAATCAATGGTCGGAAATGCCAATAGTAAAATAGAACCACTTTAAAAGTTTGATCCCTTCGAATACAGCCCAGATCAATAAACCCAATAAGACCAAAGGGCCAATTTCTGTCAACTCGAGGTAAGGCGAACTGATGGCCCAAATGGAAATACCCATGAAGGCCAGTGGAGCGGCGGCTCTAATTAGTAGTAGAAATTTGAAATAAGGGACAATACCAAATTGATCGTCTGAAGTATTCATGAGTGTTAAAATCAGAGGGTGTTAACCGTTTCTGACTTAATATATAGGACCTGGAGAGGACTGGAGGACCTATATGTTTCATAAAATGGGACATATGTTCCAAGCTGCACAAATACTTGAAAAAGTGCGAGTTACGAACTTTGAAAATGAGATTTCCGGTATTGTAAAGGTGTGATTTGGTAAATTTTTCTGAATTCCCGGATAAATGTAGACACTCGAGAAAACCCTACCGCGTCAGATACTTCTGAAACATTTCCATGATTTTCTTTTAACAATTGAGCTGCCCGCTTTAGTCTAATTGAGCGCATAAATTCTGTAGTTGATTGACCGGTCAATGCTTTTAATTTCCGATGCAGCTGGGTTCTGCTCATGCCAATTTCTTTTAAGAAAGCATCCACTCGAAACTCGGAATTTTCCATATTACTTTCCATAACCGCCAAAGCTTGGTTTAAAAATAGCTCATCAGTTGAAGTCAGTGCTAACTTATTTGGTTCTAGGTATACAGCCCGACTAAACTGAGCCCGGAGTTGTTCTCTTTGTGCTATGCGGTTTTTAAGGAGTGCGATTAGTTCATCTTCATCAAACG
>JAJCYK010000263.1 GCA_029262935.1 Cytophagales bacterium
ATGCGAACACCATTTTCTTTTAGATAGCGGATGTTAGTATCTCCTTGCAAAAACCACAAGAGTTCATGAATGATAGATTTTAAGTGAACCTTCTTGGTGGTTACTAACGGAAACCCCTCATGCAAGGGATAATGCATCTGATATCCAAACACACTTAAGGTACCGGTTCCTGTTCTATCTTCTTTATGGACACCGTGATCCAAAATATGATTCATCAGCTGATGATATTGCTTCATATGACGTCAATTTTGATTAAGTAAAATTAAGATGCTCTTTCAAAAATACTAGCAGACTAAGGATAAATTTTACTGTGCTAAAACTTTTTATGGTATCTTCCAATTTTATTAGGGATTCCTCAGGAAACTTTAATCATGAAACTCCACTAGTAGCACTTACCTAATGTATAAATCTACCGCTAAGGTTGCCTTAATTTTAGTGCTCGCAATAAGTGCCGTGGCCACGTTCTATGCCACTGGAATCAAATTCGACTACGACTTTGAGAAGTTTTTTCCATTAGGTGATAAAGACCTGGAATTTTACTTAGAATATCGCGAGCAATTTGAAAATGACAACGACTACCTGCTAATTGCAATTAAGAAAAACCAAGGGGTATTTGATCAGCAGTTCTTAAGCCAGGTGGACAGCGTCACCCGATCTTTGGAATCCTTACCACAGGTAGTAACTGTCCGCTCACCTACTAATTTAAAGAACCCCATACTCAGCCCCATGGGTTGGTTGCCCGTGCCCATTTTGCATTTGAATGACCCAGCCAGGCTTGAGGAAGACAGCGTACGAATTTATGAGCAAAAGGAGTGGGTAGGTCAGTTTTTTTCAACAGATGCCCGCTCGATATGTATATTAATAAAACACCAACAAAGTATTAAAAAAGCCGCTGCTGACAGTTTGTTGCACAGCGTCCGTCAAAACTTAGCGCAATTTAATTTTGACGAAACACACATCGCAGGCAAAGCCAGAGCACAACCTGTCTATTTGGAGAAGATTCAAAATGAAATGACGGTATTTCTAAGTGCCTCCCTGGTACTCATTGTGCTCTTTTTGGCGGTTACTTACCGTGCCGTGTGGGCTGTAGTAATTCCATTGGCAGTAGTGGCCTTGGCAGGAATTTGGGTGCTGGGTTTTATGGGTGCGGTTAACAAGCCTTTGGATATCATGATGGTTTTGTTGCCCACCATAATTTTTGTGGTGGGCATGTCAGATGTGGTACACATCTTAACTAGATACATCGAAGAATTGAGGCACGGCATTAATAAAATTGCGGCTTTAAAAACAAGTTTTAAGGAAGTAGGTATTGCTACATTCCTCACTTCCCTAACCACCGGAGTCGGATTCTTAACCCTGATGACCAGCGGTATTCGTCCTATTCGTGATTTTGGTATGTATACCGCCCTGGGTGTATTAGTGGCATATTTGTTAGCATTTTCCTTACTGCCAGCCGTACTTCTGTTTATCCCCAAACCCAAAGTAGTGGAAAACACCCGTAACCGCATCACCTGGCAAAGGGTGCTAGGAGCATGTATGACCTGGGCTTTGAGAAAACAACGCTTAGTACTGACCTTGTCCTTTTTGTTAGTAGCTGTGTCCTTTTGGGGCATTTACCACTTGAAGATTAATACATTTCTAATAGATGACCTCCCTACAAGTGATCCTATGCGCGCAGATTTTATCTATTTCGATGAAGAATTTGGAGGCTCTCGCCCTTTTGAAATGGCGGTACAGGTAGTTGACTCCTCGTACTCAGTTTGGGATTATCCAGTACTTAAGGAATTAGAAAAAGTAGAATATTACTTGACAAATTCCTATGGAACCTCACAATTGGTCTCTCCCTTGAATATAGTGAGAAATACGAATAAAGGAGTGAATGGAGGTCATGCCCGATACCAACACACGTTACCGGATAGCTTGGAACTAAAAAAACTAGACAAGTACTTTAAAGCTATGAATCGCCTCCCTGAAATGAGTCGGCTTATATCCGAAGATCAACATAATTCGAGATTTAGTGGTCGTATGGGGGATATAGGAAGTTACATAACCTTGGGTAAGAATCGAGCGCTGAGGTCTTATATAGAGCAGCATATTGATAGTTCAGTAGTGGCACTCAGAGTTACCGGGACCTCCCTATTAATAGATAAGAATACGGAGTACCTGGTTGAGAACATGACATTTGGGTTGGGCATCGCCTTTGGGGTAGTTGCCTTAATTGCGGGACTGATGTTTAAATCTTGGCGCATGGTATTAATTACTTTGGTCCCCAATGTAATCCCCTTGCTCTTGATAGGTGGATTAATGGGACATTTGGATATCACTTTGAAACTCACTACCAGTGTAGTATTTACCGTAGCCTTTGGCATTGCAGTGGATGACACCATACACTTTATTAGTAAATTTAAATTGGAATTGAATAAAGGACGCAGTGTTCTTTACGCCATCAAACGCACCTATTTCTCCACCGGCAAAGCCATTGTAATCACTACTTTAATATTGGTTAGTGGCTTTCTTACGCTATTGTTATCATCATTTGGAGGGACTTACTATATAGGATTGTTTGTTGGCTTGACCTTAATATTCGCTTTGGTCATTGACTT
>JAJCYK010000264.1 GCA_029262935.1 Cytophagales bacterium
GGAATGCAATTCGATCGCGGATACTTAAGTCCATACTTTGTTACCAATACGGACAAGATGGAAGCTGAATTAGAAAGCCCTTACATCCTTATCTATGACAAGAAGATTTCTAGCATGAAAGAACTACTTCCTGTATTGGAAGCAGTTGCTCAAACTGGCAAACCTTTAGTGATCATTGCAGAAGATGTAGATGGTGAAGCTTTAGCTACGCTAGTAGTAAACAAAATTAGAGGTTCTCTAAAAATCGCTGCCGTAAAAGCACCTGGATTTGGTGACCGTCGCAAAGCGATGTTGGAAGACATTGCCATCCTTACAGGAGGTATCGTAATTAGTGAAGAGCGTGGATACAAATTGGAAAGCGCCACTTTAGATTATCTTGGTACTGCGGAAAAAGTTAATATCGACAAAGACAACACCACGTTAGTAAATGGTGCTGGTAAAAAAGCTGATATTAAAGCAAGAATCAACCAAATCAAAGCGCAAATCGAAACAACAACATCGGATTACGACCGTGAAAAATTGCAGGAGAGACTTGCAAAGCTTTCCGGTGGAGTAGCCATATTATACATAGGTGCTGCTACTGAAGTTGAGATGAAAGAGAAAAAAGACCGCGTAGATGATGCATTACATGCTACTAGAGCTGCTGTTCAAGAAGGCGTAGTTGCTGGTGGTGGTGTTGCTTTAATTCGTGCCCAATCTGCTTTGAAAAAAGTAGCAGCTGGCAATGCAGATGAGCAAACTGGTATTAACATCGTTCACACAGCGCTTGAAAGCCCCTTAAGAACCATCGTAGAAAATGCAGGTGGCGAAGCCTCTGTAGTAGTACAACGAGTCAAAGAGGGCAAAGCAGACTTCGGATACAATGCTCGCGATGACAAATTTGAAAACATGTTCAAAGCTGGGGTTATTGACCCTACTAAAGTAACTCGTTTGGCACTAGAAAATGCAGCGTCAATTGCTGCGCTTCTTTTAACTACTGAATGTGTGGTTGCTGATGAGCCTGAAGATGAAAAAGCTCCTGCTATGCCTCCAATGGGTGGCGGCGGAATGGGTGGCATGATGTAATGTCACTTAGAAAAGCTATTTAAATGGAAAGGCCTCTGGTAAAGAGGCCTTTTTTTTGTTTCTTGCCAGCATCATGGAACAACCTTTACATATTGCTGATGCCCCACGTTTTTATCTGTTTTTGTTTGTACATGCGGCCTATGCTGATTTTCAAATGCACAGCCAAGAAATACGATATATTCTGGAAAAGCTAAAAGAGTTGTTTGACGAATCTGTTGATGTCTACGAGGAGTTTCTCACTTTGAAAGATCACTACGAGTCCCTTAGTGATAATGAAATTGATGATCTAATAAGCGCGAATTTTCCTAAGCATGTAGGGAGTGAAACGCATCAAAATGTACTGTCCTGGCTAAGTGGGGTAATCCAAGCAGATGGTGTAGTTAAAGAATCTGAATTGAAGTTCTTTGCAAAAGTAAAAGCAATCCTCGAGAATCCTATTAGTCACTGATGATGACCATCTCTATGGGAAGTTTTATGATTTCTTTAAAATCCTCTCCGGATTCCTGCATGTCCTCGTCTTCTTCTTCATAGCACCACTTTACATCTACTTTATGGGAGCTATTCAGGCGCTCCAGTCGACGTAGTATTTCTACCAAGCATTTGGAAGAACTGGTATTGAAATATTCAAGCTTAATAACCAACAGGGTATTGGCATTGGGGTTGTCAATATAGTTGTCCAACCAATTAATTACAGGCTTATAAAATTCTATGGAATTTTCAGGGATGGATCTTCCGGAGATTTCAAATTCTCCCGATTCCTTATTAAAATGCAATTTAGGCGTCTTGGGAGTAGCCTCTAAATAAAATTCATTCATACGTTAAGCAGATACTTTAACTTGAAGACTAAAATAGGAATAATCTTCGTTAACTGGTCTGAATTTGTAAGCGATTTTCTCTCCCGATTTTCTAATGATGTCGACAATTCCCAATCCTGCTCCCCCATTCTCAGAAAAACTTCCGTTACCCAATCGATCTCTGTAGAAGGTTTGAAGCTCCCCATCGTTCATTTCATTAATGCCATCAATGAAGCTTTTCAAGGCTTCTACCTTGTCCAAAAGGATGTGATTTCCCGTATTAATGGAATAAGTTAATTTGTCCTTTTCCAAGGAAAAGGTCACCGGGAATAACTCATTGCTCATAGGAAAGTCATCAAAATGATGATATACATTTTGCAAGCTCTCCACTAACACTTTAAAAACTTTGCGTTTTACACGATCAGTGGTTTGCTCTTGATCTAGCTTATGCTCAGCAAGTTCCAGAATAGCATCAAAGAGCTCATCTGTTACATTGCCTCGGTAGCTGAGTAGTATTTCGGAACCTTTATATGATGATTGATTCCCTCCGAATTCGGCTTGCATGTGCAACTATTACTTGTTTAAACAATTATTACCGTAAACTTACGCCATAAAGTATAAATAAATATAGAAAAAATTAAATATTTCGGAGATTTTATTGCAAAAAATCGATAGAAAATATACGTTTCTATCCGCTCTAATGCAATCATTTCATAACAAAACAATTCTCCTATTATAAACGGCTAAGAGTAGCAAATGTTTTCGGAGAGTCACGAACGTAGTGCTTCTTCAAAAATATTAATGTCTTTAATTAATGGACTTTACCCATTAATCGTTTCAATAGTGGAGAGGCAATCAACACCACCAAACCAGCTATTAAAGCATATTTTGCAATCAACTCAAACCCATCGGTATAAACACCCAGGGTCTCCAATCCTCCCACGTTTTTATCGTCGCTTTCAATAGCCAATTTTTTACCAATAAACCCTACCACTTGGAATGCGTATGCCGAAGACAAAAACCAAACGCCCATCATAAAGGCCACAATTCTTTTTGGAGATAAGTCCGTGATTTTGGATAAACCCACAGGAGACATAAACAACTCCCCAACTGAAAGCAAGAAGTACATGACTAACAGATATGCAAAAGGTACCATGCCATCGGCATCTGCGCTACCTCCGCTCATGGCCAATACATAAAAACTAATTCCCGCAAATACCAGCCCCAACCCAAATTTGTAAGGAGTCCTTGGATTCTTTTTTGATTTTGCCAGATACGTCCACATTAAGGAAATGGGGATAGACAAAATAATTATAAACATGGAATTTAATGCATTAGTCTGAGCTGCATCTATGAAAGACAAATTAACGTTGCGGGCAGCAAACAGGGTAATAACGCTACCGGACAACTCGTGAAATCCCCAGAAAATGGTCATAAACAAAGTAATCAAG